>SEAD01000039.1 GCA_004173355.1 Chitinophagaceae bacterium
CAGACGTCGGCTGACTGAAGCTGAATAGCCGCAGAGCTACCGCCTGTGGCGGCCTGAACCACTTGAAGCGCTACTGCACTCTGGGAATTTCCTCCCACACCCACATTGTTTGAAACACTATGTATGCCGGTATTATCAGTTACCCACAAACTGCTTGCAGTCGCGCTGATGGTATTACCCGCAATTGAAATCCCGGGGCCTGCCTGGTAATTACCTGAGATCGTGTTACCGTTGATTGAGATGGCTGTACCAGCCTGGTAGTTTGCCGTTATTGTGTTGCCATTAACATTGATCGTATTGTTGCCAGCAAAAAGCCTTGTGCGCTCTGCATATAAGGCATATGGCACGCTCAACAACTGGGTTGACCCCTGAATGGTATAATTGCTTCCGCCAGCGGGGGATACTTCCACGCGAAGGAACTTATCACCTGTAGACCAGTCGATCAGCGGGAAAGTCCCGGTGACCGGAGTACCATTTCCGATTCCCAGAGTGAACAACCCGAACTTGTTGGTTGTTGTAGTGTGGGTTTCGGTATAGAGGGCGCTGCCAGTGGCACTTCCGTTCAAAATGCTGAAGCGTATTCCGACACTTTGTGACGGAATGATCTGGCCGCTTGCATTACGGGCGATCGCCTGGTAGTTCAGGGATTGGGGAGTCTGGGCCATGGCTGAAGTGGTAGCCGCGAAAATCAGGAGTAAGGAATAAATCAGTTTCATTGTTTGATTACTTTAAGTACTCGGAACTTGTTGTTGCAACCGGGGAAAAGTTTGATGAAATAAACCGCGGATGCAAGGTTAGAAAGATCAATCTGGTTGTTAATGAAAGTAGCAACGCGCACCAGTTTACCATCTGCTGCATAGATGTGATAGCCCGTAATCCAGTCGTAAAGGGATACTACACTTAACATCCTGTTGGCTGGATTTGGGAAGAACTGCACCGTGTCGTTGATTACTTCACACGCCGGATCAATCAGTTTGACGGATGGCTGGAGTAAGCCCTGTGTCAGGGTTACAATTCCGTCACCTGTTCCGTTTCCGACTGTCTGGATTGAAATTTCCCCGATCGAGTACTCAAGTGAAAACTCGGGATTTGAGATAGTTGCACCTGTAGAGTTGACAACTGACTGGGATTGGGTGGTGATGGCGATGGTGGTAAGGCAGGCGATGCCAATGAATCTTTTCATCAGGTAGTTAATGGTGGTTGCTTATAAGACAAATATAGAAGAAAATGCGAAAGCTGCGTAATTGCGGAAAGGTTTTTGGTATTACCAAATTCTAAAATGCGTGGCGATAAGGTGATATAACGGCCTTTATGGCTTATTTTTGATTAAATCAGCGGACTGTAATGGAAAAAAATAGCAGAATTTATGTAGCCGGACACCGTGGAATGGCCGGATCGGCAATTGTCAGAAAACTGGAAAACGAGGGATATTCCAATATCCTCACCCGTTCATCATCTGAGCTGGACCTGAGAAACCAGCAGGACGTGACTGATTTTTTTGCTGCTGAAAAACCGGAGTATGTATTCCTCGCAGCCGCCAAGGTTGGTGGAATCCTTGCAAATAATACCTACCGGGCTGACTTCCTTTATTTTAACCTGATGATTGAAGCGAATATTATACATGCATCCCATGTGAATGGCGTGAAAAAGTTGTTATTCCTTGGCAGTTCCTGTATTTATCCCAAATTGGCTCCCCAGCCTTTAAAAGAGGAATACCTCCTGACGGGTTTGCTGGAAGAGACAAACGAACCCTATGCTATTGCAAAAATTGCCGGGATAAAGATGTGCGAAGCATACCGTGATCAATACGGATCGAATTTCATTTCTGCCATGCCAACGAACCTGTACGGCCAGGGAGACAATTATCACCTGCAGAATTCGCACGTGTTGCCGGCAATGATCCGGAAGTTCCATGAGGCAAAAGAAAACAATAAAGAAAATGTCGAGATATGGGGTTCCGGCACTCCTCTTCGGGAGTTCATGTACGTAGACGACCTGGCCGATGCGTGTTTCTATCTGATGCAGGAATACAACGAAAAAAAGTTTGTGAATGTTGGTACTGGCGAAGAAGTTACCATTAAAGAACTGGCGCTTGCGGTTAAGGAAGTTGTCGGGTTCGAAGGTGGGATTGTTTTTGATTCTTCCAAACCCGATGGTACTCCAAGGAAACTGATGGACAGCACATTGATCCGGCAGTCAGGCTGGAAGCACAGAATTCCGCTGAAGGAAGGGATAGCAAAGGCTTACGGATTTTTCCTCGAAGAAAGCAAGACCCGGCAACCTGCATAATATGATGCCGCCGTGCGTTACATCCGTTGCCAGGCTGGAGGGATAAGGTCCTGCGTGTCTTTGGGACCCTGATCAAACCATCTTTTAGGGGCAATAACTTTTTTACCGGGAAATTCATTGAGGTAGGCAGCCCACCAGCTGAAACTACTGTTTGCAATAATGTTGTGATGGCAGCGGGACATCAGGTAGAAATCCTGATAGTGGTTGGCTGAAACCTCAGATGATATCAGCTGGCCGGGATACAAAGGCATGAGATTTTCTGATACCCATTGCGGGTCATCCGTAAAATAATAAACATGCAATGCGCCCACCTGTCTGGTGAGTTCTTCCAGTCCGGCCACATAATACTCTTTCGACATGATTCCGTGCCATTCTAGAATTATCTGCATACGCAGGTAATCATTCCGGCGAACGTGGACGGAAACTGAGTTTGCGGCCAGAATCTCATCTGCTTTATATTCCACACTGCTGGTGTATTCCGGATCGAGCCGGAAAAGCGGGGTGATCCCGGTGCGGTATTTTTCAAAGTACCGGTAGCTCTGCCAGGCTCCCTGCAGGTAAACAGTTTTGCGGGAATGGAAAAAGTTTTTGTCGAAATGATAGAACGGTTCACGATACACTATCTGACGATGCCGTGGGAGCAACTTAGTCAGTAGCTTTCTTTTTCCGCTAAACATTTCAAGCGTTGCAGGGTGTGCTATTGAATCCCGGATGGCTGGAAAATTAAAGATTTCAGTTTTGCGATCTACCTCAAGTTCGGAGATTGTATCCCTTTTGAATTTTGAGTCGTCGATAAACAATGGCACCTGGTGATGTAAGGAAAGTGATTTAGCCGCTGCATACTGGAACATCTGATTCCCCATTCCGCCATTGAGCTGCGAGATAACCATGTAATTTTAATTTCTGCTGTAAAAAAGGAACATTTCGCTTCCGTTCCGTTCTTCTTTGCGCTGTTCCCATTCTTTCATGGCTTTTGCGCGCACAGCGTTGTAAGTAGGTTTCGAAGCGAGCGCGGGGAGGAAAATTGCTGCAAGTTTCATCCTGTCCATGAGTGATTTATTCCACTTTTCCCTGATCAGCAAGTATTTTGAGTACGGGAATTGCTGGTAGGTCAACGGTAGCAATTTTTTTCGCCATTCCTGCATTTTCTTCAGCGCATCGCTGTCAGTAATACCAGTGGTATCAGTCAGTTTCTTGACGAAGCGGGGCGAACTTTTAGTAATCCAGTCGATAGCACCGTAGAACTGGTTTGCATAAAGGTCAAGCTTCAGCTCGAACCCAATGTTTTTTTCCAGCGCAGAGAATTGTTCAGTATTCAAACGCTGCAGGTGCCCCGGTTCTTCAAAGAAAAACAGATTGTTTTCTTTGATTCCGCCTGGTTTCAGCAGGCAGATCTGTTTTTCGAGACTGTCGTTATTTCCACAGGGCAGAACATGAAACTGTGCCGCCTTCGGCTTGAGGTATCGGTTGATAATATCAAAAGTATCAGTGAGTGACTGGACATGTTCTATGACATGATGGGAAAAGAGAACATCGAAAATTCCTGAGTACTGATCCGCGTCATCTCCATTAAAAAAGGTACAATCCGGGTTTTTCTTCGAAGCGTTCTTGACGGCTACGGCGCTGATCTCCACCCCATAAACTTCCCAGTCCGGGAGTGTGTCCTTGATGATTCTTGTAAATACGCCATTTCCACATCCAAAGTCCAGTATTCTGCCTTTGGCAGGCAATGGAAGCCGGAGTAATATTTCCCTTATTTTATGTTTTTTGGCGTCATCCCATTCTTCCATGTAGCCCTCTTCATACCGGTTTTCATAAAATTCAACGGCTACCTCTTTCTGTTTTAAGTCAGTCATGTCCCGAAATTAAAAAAAGTATTAATCTTTTGGCGAATTTACCTGCAATATTACCGCTCGTTTGAGTTGACTCACATTTTTACTATTTTAGCGGCACCGAAACAGCTTTTTAACCTTATACTATATGCATCATCCACCGGGGATCATCGCGATCCTGCTCTTCTTCGGACTTTTCTCCAATGTCTGCATTTCCCAGCCATGTAGCTTTAAGCCTGATTTTGGATATGATATTTCCCCTTGTGACCCGCTTACCCTGAACTTCACAGGCTCAGGAACCACCGGATTGAATCCCGTCTGGAATTTCGGCGACGGGACGATTGTTACCGGAACCACCTCACCAACACACAGTTTTGCGTCGGAAGGAAATTATATAGTAAGCTACACGCTTAGTAACGGGATTTGTACGGATGTACTAAGTGTAGAAATTTCTGTAAGGATCGTGCGGGAGAATATCGTTTTCACAACTGATACCACTTTTTGTAACGGCACCGTCAAGCAACTTCGTTCGGATAATATGCTTAATTACTGCTGGAGTCCGTCCATGTATTTAAATGATCCCACAATACAGAACCCGACTACATCAACCCCTGTGGACATAACTTATTTTCTGACGGGCCTGGTCCCGGGAGCCAATCTGATAACCAACGGGAATTTTTCAGCGGGCAATACCGGCTTTACTTCTGCCTATTCCTATGCAGCAAATAATGTAACTGAGGCACAGTATTATGTAAGTAATGATCCCGTTGCCTGGAATCGAAATCTTAGTGCGTGCCGGGAACACACCGGAGCAGGAAATATGATGCTTGTAAACGGTTCTGCCAACCTGGATGCTATTGTATGGAGTACGGTAATACCGGTCACCCCTAATACCAACTATGCATTCTCCACATGGGTCCAGTCACTTGCTTCCCTTAATCCGGCGCAGCTTCGATTTTCCATCAACGGGCAGAACCTCGGTGACCAGATAAGCGCCGGTGCTCAGGAATGCGTCTGGTCTGAATTCTACACAGCCTGGAATTCCGGCTCCAACACTACGGCAACCATTGCGATAGTAAATCGAAATACAATCCGCGACGGGAACGATTTCGCCCTCGATGATATTTCATTTGCCCCTTTTCAAATCAAAAGGGATTCAGTGCGGATTACGGTTGACCGACCCCCTGTTACAGCCTCAAATGATACAGCGGTTTGCAGGAACAGCCCGGTGCAACTCGCGGTTTCCGGGGCCCAGACTTACGGGTGGACTCCGTCGGCTGGCCTTAGCAATACCAATACCGCGAATCCTGTCGCTATTACGCCGCAAACGGTTGAATATATCGTTACAGGTACTTCAGCGAATGGTTGCACGGGAAAAGATACGGTGTTGATTGAAGTACTGCCGTCGCCGGTAGTAACGGTTACAGATGATATTACCATTTGCCAGAACACATCCGTGCAACTGGGAGCTACTGGGGGAGTGGAATATTTGTGGACGCCCGCTGGTACCCTGAGCGATCCCGGTATCGCAAGTCCGGTTGCAACACCGACCGGCACTACTACCTATGTTGTGGATGTCCGGGATGCTAATCAATGCCTGAGCAGGGATTCTGTTACTGTCAGCCTGCGACCCCTTCCCGTCTTCAGCGCCACGCCTGAATACTCCGTATGTTATCAGGATTCAGTCCGCCTGGATGCCACAGGTGGTGATGTTTACACATGGTCGCCGGCTACAGGAGTCAGTAATCCATCCATTGCCAGCCCCAGGGTGAGTCCCGGATCGACGACCCTGTATACTGTCGAAATTCTGGAGACGACCTGCAACCTGTCGGCCAGTTTCCCGGTAGAAGTCAATGTGAGGCCTTTGCCTGTACTTCAGACTGCCAAGTCGAATGATCTCGATTGTTCCACCGGATCCAGCCAGCTAAGTGTGCGTGGGGCTTCCACTTATCTCTGGTCCCCTGCAACTGGTTTGTCGGATCCAACGAGCAGCAACCCGAGAGCAACCCCACGTGTGACTACTACCTATGCTGTGACCGGAAGTGACCGGGCGGGATGTGCATCAACCGATAGCCTTACTATTGAATTCAGTAAAACACTTCTCTCGGGATATTTCATGCCCACTGCTTTCACTCCAAACAGAGATGGTATCAACGATTGTTACTCGGTGTCCTATTGGGGGGTAATTGAAAATATCGAGTTCAGCATTTACAACAGGTGGGGAGAGCGCATTTTTTACTCTACCAGTCCCAATGCATGTTGGAATGGAACTTACAAGGGTATCCCACAGGAAGCAGGCACCTATGTTTACATGATCAAGGCGAATACCGTGTGTGAATCAGGGATATTCCGCAAAGGCACTTTTGTGTTGATTCGTTAACCACCCGTTGAAATCCGCTATGCTGGATTGGACATGACTGGATTTGCCTCCGGTACTATTTTTCAAACCAGAAACAGCCACAGGCATAATTCTGATCCGCGACGGTAGCCGGGTCTGCATTGTTGATAAAACCCCCAGTGTCAGGCACCATGGAAAATTCTTTGAGTTTTAACGGCGCAAAATAGGAGACGATCTGCTCAAAGCTATAAATCCTGTGTGCGTTGTACTCGATTTTTGGCTTGCCCACTGGTGTGACGAAATACAAATTGCCTCCTGGCTTGAGCACCCTTTTCAACTCCGCAATTGCTTTCAGGTCCCCATTCCCATCAGCTTTGTCGCCATAACGTCCAAGTCCGATGTGTTCGATTGTGTGCATGCAGGACAAGGATTCGAGTTCATTATCAGGAAAAGGAAGTGCATTGAGATCTGCGAAGCCGGTCTGGTATCCACTCAGGTTGAGTTCCGCAGGACGGTAATCGTAGAATCGCGTTGGTACGAAAGCCGAAAGCATCGATCCAAAATAAAGGATGGATGAAATATCCACATGCTCCGCTGGTCTGGTTCCCGCAATGCATCTCGCAGCCCAGGCAGGGTGATAGGTGTAGTGATGATCAAAAGGGGTAGTAGTTACTTTATCCTTGAGACAGGGATAGATGTCCCGCAATTTTATCAGAAAACGGCCACCATTAAGTTTACGGAACCGGATAAATTCAGGAAGGAATTGAAAGAACCGGATCACCAGTTTTGGAAAACGAATGAGAACAAACTTGACCTGCTGAATGGCGTAATTCTTCAGAAACATGACAGCGTAACAATTTTTTTTAGTACCAGAGGCGCGCGTTAACCCGCCGAAGGTAATTAATTGTTGCGGCACTGATCTTCTGCCGTTTTTCGGTACGGGGTATCCGGAATACGTCCCGGTAGCCTTTAAAAAGACCTCTCAGGTTGAAGCCCGTTGACCGGAAATAAAAAATGCTCCAGAGCAGAACAGTTGAAATGAAATAAATAATAGGCAGGTATTTATAGGCCACTTTCGATTTGTTGACCCACATCATCCTGTATTTTTCCTCTTTCGGTTTACGTCCAAGCGGTGACTCTTTATGGAGCATTGTGATCCTGTCTGAGTAAACAATGTTATAGCCCGCATCAAGGATCCGGTAACTGAGGTCATACTCTTCCATGCCATAGAAAAAAGTTTCGGGATAATGGCCTACTTTATCAAAAACCTCCCTGCGGATTGCATGTGCTCCCCCGGCGTAGTAATAAGTTTCAAAATTATGCTTTGAATGGTAGTGCGCATAATCTTTATGGGGAAGCGCATTTTTTTGCATTTCAAGCGTGTCAAAGTATAGTACCCTGAAGGAGATAATTGCTTTCCGGCGGATTGTGTCGGCGTCCTGGAATTCTTCCAGAAGGTTAACGAGGCAGTCACTGTTCTGCAATACTGCATCATCATCGAGCATGATGACAAGAGGTGCCACACCTTTTCCCAGCGCAAAATTGCGGCCTTTGGCGACACCGAGATTTGCTGGCGCGTCAAAATACCGGAATGGAAGTCCGGGTGTACCTGTTATGTAATCCTTAACGGCAGAGTAATTTTCGGTAGAGCAATTATTAACAATGATCACTTCCTCCAACAATTCTGCGGCTCGGTCGAGACCGGCAATATTTTGCAGGAGTTCGAGCATATCGCCCGGACGGTTGTAGGTAATCAGTATAAAACTTAAGGGTTTCAAACATGTTGGTTTAATGAACGGAAAAGCTGTTGGTAGGATTGGTTGAACGTGGCGATTCCAAAATTATCCCTTGCATACTTTATATTGTTCTCAGAAATCCGGGCTACAGTATGTTTGTCCGCCGCCAGTTTTATGATCAGTGCTATGCCCTCAAGGATAATCCTTTCACCATCACTGGAATCACTGAATAGAAAACCGGTTTTGTTGTCTGTGATGTGGCGTGGAATATCGCCTACAGCAGTCGAAAGAACCAGGTTTCCCCGGGCCATTGCTTCAATAATAACCATCGGAAAGCCTTCGGTTTCAGAAGTCATGATCAGCAACGATGAGCGCTGGTAAACGGAATCTATTTCATCTGCGTCACTAAGGTTACCGTAAAAATGGATAAAGGGAAACCTATGCTGTTCCAGTATTCCGCTCACATCTCCCATCATTTCAAACCGTATGTCCTTATTGACTGCATGGACGCCTCTCGCAATTTCTGCAATGAGCCCAAGCCTTTTCTCCTCTCCTCCGCGACCAGCATACAAAACCGTAAAAGGTAATCTGCTGGCTGGTTTTACATTGTCTGGAAGTTCAATGGCATTGCCGATATATCTGATCTTTCCGTCAAACGAGGCGGGGATGGATTTTGACCGGTACAATTCAAGGTGGTCGTCGATCCGTTTCTGGCTGATCATTACCGTCTGCCTGTAAAATGGCAGGAAGGGAATCCGGATAAATGAAAATGTATTCAGGGAATGGATCAGCTCGACCTGGGGAATTTGTTTTGCTATCCACGGACTTATTTTATAACCAAAATTGTTCTGCCCGTTAAACACAACAGGCTGTTGCTTCTGGTTGTTGATGTATCCGCTGATTATTCCACGCAGCAGGATGTTTACGGGATACAACCATTTTTTGCCGGCAAACCGGGATATGTCCCTGATCTCACAGCCGGAATCAGTAAAAAGTTGTTTAAGCAGGTCGTTGTGCGACTTTTTTGTAAAATAGATAATGCAATCTTTCCCACCCGTAGCCTGGGTAATCTGGGCATGCACTTTTTCAGCCCCTCCGATGTGGAAAAAGGAAAAGAAATAGTATACCCTGTATTCTTTTTTCAGCGGCTTGAGTAACGCCAGCAGCCTTCCCGACATGATCAGCGGCCACATCAGGATATTCTCTGCTTTCCGTTTAAGTATGTAGGCTGGATATTTCAGCGTTTGAATGTTGATTTGATTTTTTTGCCCGTTCCAAAAGCAAGATCTGCAAGTCCGTTGAAAAAAGTCTTCCACACAAAAGCATTAAACCGCCCTGTTGAAAATGCATGGCGTGCAAACCGGAGTTTAGTTCGTGCATTTTTCCAGAACACGTTTTGTTGCCTGCTGCGGGTAAACGACCGGCTTAAAATCCGGTGTTTCAGTAAAGGTTCATCAATTTTGTCGATCCTGACCTGATCCGCTGCTAGCCGCAACCAGAGGTCATAGTCTTCCGCCTGGGACTGCTCCGGCCGGAAACCATAAATCTTTATCAGGTCGGAACGGATCATCACGGCCGGATGCACGATACAATTGTTTGCCGGGAGGGCCCGCCGGATCGACCTGCTGGAAATGTATTTACGATCATCGCGCCATTCCCCGGCTGGCTTGTCCTGTTCGTCGATCAGATCTGCCGTTGAAGTCACCATACCTGTAGCTGGATTATTTTCCAGATGGTCAAACTGTCGTTTGAAACGGTGTGGCACCGATATGTCATCTCCGTCCATACGCGCAATGTACTTCCCGCTAGCCATACTGATTCCCCGGTTTAGGGTAGAGACCAGCCCGATATTACGTTCATTTCGGATGAGCGCGAGCCTCGGGTCTTTAAGGTCCGATACAACCGATGCGGTCGAATCGGTTGATCCGTCATCGATCACAAGAAGTTCAAAGTCAGAGAACGATTGACTAAGGATGCTTTGCACCGCCTGCGCGATATACTTCTCGCAATTATATGCAGGAAGTATTACACTGATGGATGGGTTATCCATAGTTTTTAGCTTAACCGGTGGTGATTTTGGTCGTTGCCGGCTTTCGTTTCTGGCTGCTTTTCCAACCCGTAAAGATGGCTACAAGTATTATCGCAGCCAGCACGATGGTAAATACTGTCGCCAGTTTTTGCCCGGTCAGGTAACCCTGTGGTTCAAAACGGAATTCGATACTGTGTTTACCCGCCGGGATTGCAAGACCCCTCAGTACATAGTTCGTCTTGACAATCGGTGCTTCCTTGCCATCTATAAACGCCTTCCAGCCGGATTTATAATAGATCTCGCTGAACACTGCAAACTGGTTGGTGGCAGACTGCGAACTGTACTTCATCACATCATTCAGGTTCTCATCGAGCCGGATCGTTGCTGCACTGTCAAAGACAGGGGTAAATGGTACTGACGCTTTGAACGATTCCTGTACAAAGGCGGTGTCTTTTGGGTTGAAGCTGGTGATCGCAGCCATTTCCGCATCGGCATTTTTTACAAACCCGACATATTTGACAAACCAGGCATTACCCAGCGCGCCTTCATTTTTCTGGTAATTGGTAGTGGCTCCAGCCTGGTCTTTCTGGATAAAATATTTTGTATTCAGCATGTCAAGGATCGCCATGTTTGGCTGTCCGTTAAACTGGTGCAGTACGAGGTCCTGGTACAGCCGGAGTTTCACTGCATGGTAGCCACCCAGCGAATTATACAGATAGGAGGTGTTGGCTTCCTGGAAAAAGTCGCCTCCCACATTGAATACCCTGAAATACGATTTATCGGCAAGGATGGCATTGTCCGCTGCCGTCGTAACAAAGTTTCCCCCGGCACCCAGGTCATCCTGGTACTTTTCGGCATTCAGGTAATTTGTATCGATGACAATCAGGTCAATAAAGCTGAACAGCGCGATGATACCTACTGCCAGGCCTGACTTCAGGGAATTGCGCAGGAAAAGGAAAATCGTTGCAGCGGCTAAAAGGATAAATCCGAGACTGCGGAAGATATCACCGAGCATCAGGCCTTTGCGGTCAGCAACCAGTCCATCGATATAACCGGTGACTGCCTGTGCGAGTTGGGGCTGGTTGGCTGCACGTGCCTGCTGGACCAGCTCTTTTTCACCCGGGTTCAGGAAGTCGTACGAGAAGTAAAGCAGCAACAGCACCACGAACACAGCGCCGGTTGCAATGGCGCCCTTTTTAAGACGGGCAAGTGTAGCCTTTTTATCGGTTGATGTAAAAATCGCATTCGCTCCCAGCACGGCAAGGAATGGTAAAAGCAGTTGCGGGATTACCAGCGACATCGAGGGAGCCCGGAACTTGTTATACATCGGTAAATGGTCGAACAGGAAATAGTTGAACCCCGCGAGGAAAGAGCCGGCTGCCATGATACAGGTCAGAAGGATTGCGGCAAGGGCCCACCATTTATGCTTCCCGTCCAGTACGAAGAAGGACAGGATAGCTAGGAAACAGATAATGGCACCGGAGTAGGGAGGGCCTGATGTGCCCCCGAATTTTCCGTCCTGGCTGATACCACCCCAATAGGAAGTAAACGGTATCTGGCGCTGGAGTTCCTGCGGCATTGCACGGAGCGCTTCGATCGCTTTGGATTTGTCTTCGTCAATCTCCGACCCGCCTGCGCTACCGCCAAACATCCGCGGAACCATCAGGACAAAAGGTTCCGTGGGATAGGCGGAGTACATGAATGCATAACCTTTGCTGAGCCCGTCTGCAGGGATTTCCGTTTTGGTTGTATCAGTGAGAGGGGAAGCATCACCCCGGATTGTTTCTTTCTGGTATTCATAAGTACTGAGCAGGTTGCCGGCATTAACCATCAGTCCGGACAGGCCCGCGAGTACAGTCAGTCCAAGCGCGATAAACAAATGCCTGAACTGCTTTTCGCGAATCCAGTTGATGATAAAGAATATCGCCATGATAAAGACCGCAATGAAGAAATAATAGGCGATCTGCGGGTGGTTCATTGCGATCATTGTCGCCGTGAATACCCCGGCGAGCGCGGTACCCAGCCAGTATTTTTTATCAAAGATCAGGAGGATAGAACCGAGCACGGCTGGCATATATGCCATCGCCCACATTTTCGTGGCGTGGCCGGCCACAATAATAACCGGGTTATAGGTAGCATATGCAAAACCCAGCGAACCCAGAATCCCTATCCATGGGTTGACCCGCAAAACCACGCAGAGGAAGTAAAAACAAATACTTGCCAGGAAAAAAAACTGCGCGGGTGCGGGGAGACCAAGCGTGAGTACATTGTGAACTATCCCGGGAATGATATTATTGTAATCCACTCCGATCTGGAACGTGGGCATTCCGCCAAACATGCTGTTTGTCCAGAGTGGCATATGGCCATGTTTTGCCATGAACTCCTGCGATTGGTGGATGGCACCTTCCCATTGCGTAATATCATGTTGTTGTAAAACCTTCCCTTCGATCGAGGGCCGGCAATAAATGACTGCTATCACCAGGAAAAGCACAATTGCGATAACGTGAGGTAAAATCTTGCTCAACAGGCCTTTATTCATAATCCAGTGATATTAGGCTGACAAAATAATGCTATTTTACACGAAAATCGCTGATGCGCTGGCTATTATTTTTGTCCCGTCTGGCATTTATCTGCGGGCTTTTTTTCCTGCTTTCATTCACGTTGCTGGTTAAGGATTGGACCGGGGACCAGGCAATCACTTCAACGATCATCCTGATCGGACATATGCTGGGTCTGGTATTCATCCCGATTGTCAATGTATGTTATCTTGGGGTACTTTTTATCAAACGGGATCTCCGGCCATATGTACCGACCTGGCTGGTTGTGGGCAACGTATTCCTGCTGGTTATTCTGGGACTTTATATTTATATGCATTATGGTGAAAGATTTGCTGCGGCATAAACCAACCCGGCTTTTCCTGGTTCTTGGTGGATTCTTTATCGCAAACGCTCTGATCGCTGAGCTCATGGGCGTCAAATTGTTTTCGCTGGAAAACACATTTGGCCTGGATGCCATGCGCCTCAACATATTCGGAAATGAATTTTCATTTAACCTTACAGCCGGGGTATTGCTCTGGCCGGTGGTTTTTATCATGACCGATATTATCAACGAGTATTATGGCATGAAAGGCGTGCGGTTCCTTTCCTTCCTGACCGTCGGACTGATCAGCTACACATTCATCATGTTCCAGGGGGCCATACACCTCACACCTGCCGGATTCTGGGTGGGCAATTACCAAGCGCAGGGTGTACCCGATGCGGATAAGGCCTACCGGGCCATTTTCGGACAAAGTTCCTGGATCATCGTGGGATCATTGGTCGCCTTCCTTATCGGACAGGTGCTGGATGTTTTTGTGTTCCATAAAATCAAACAGGCTACGGGGGAGAAGAGGATCTGGCTGCGCGCAACCGGATCAACCGTAGTATCACAGTTTGTTGACAGTTTTGTAGTCTTGTTTATTGCTTTTTATATCGGTCCCCGTGTGTCAGGTGGCGGACAGGCCTGGTCATTTGGCCTTGTGATGTCCATCTGTGTTGGCAACTACCTGTACAAGTTTGTGATGGCTGTGGTTCTTACACCCGTTATTTACCTGGTGCACGGTATTATTGAACGATACCTTGGGCACGAAGACGCAACAAAAATGCGTAAAGCCGCTATGGGAGAGGGATCTGAAGGATCATAGTACCGGCAGGCCATTCATCTTCACCATATCAGCGGCAATTTTGTCGATCGGCAGCGTGACTATTTCCCCGGAAAAATCATCCCAGTCAATAAAACGGAATGTTTCAATTTCCTTTTTCTCGTGGTAGATCGCCAGCTGGGCTGCATCGAAATCAAATGGTTTATCCCGCAGAGGTGCGCTGATAGGTTCCAGTGCTTTTACGTAATAATATATGGACACGATCTGGAAGGCGGGGTTAAAAGCCGACATCTGGTAGAAATCGGTCGTGTACAAATGTTCACCCACTTCCACTTTCAGGTTCATTTCCTCCATAAATTCCCTCACCAGGCAATCGCGTGTGCCCTCACCAAATTCGAGCCCACCGCCGGGAAATTTGGTATAGTAGCCACCACGGATGTATTCGTCACTGACGAGTACCTGGTTTTTATCATTAATGAGCAAACCGTAAACGCGCAGGCTGAACTGGTTCATGTGGAAAGGTATTTAAAAAATCTTTTTTCGCAGGAAGAGCCAGCCTATTACCAGCGAAATCACAAACGACAGGAAGACCACCACGTAAAATGCGTACCGTGAGTGCTCAAACCCGCTGGGTACGTTCATCCCGAAGAGCGAGGCGATCAATACCGGGAATGTCAGCACGATGGTAATCACCGCGAGCCGTTTCAGTACTTCGTTCTGGTTGTTGGCGATGATACTGGCAAAAGCATCCAGAGTACTGCTCAGGATATTTGTATAGATGTGCGCCATCTCAAGGGCCTGTGAATTGTCTACAATCAGGTCATCAAGGAATTCCTTTTCATCTTCGTTGAGGCCGAGGAAATTGGTGCGGGTCAGCTTCATAAAAAGCAGCTCGTTGGAACGCAGTGCTGTCACGAAATACACCAGGCTTTTCTGGATTCTCATCAGCTGAAGCAACTGCTCGTTCCTGTTGGCATCGTACAGTTTCATCTCCAGGATATTCCTGCGCTGGTTGATTTCCTTCAGGTGTTCGAGGAACGTCTGAACCACCTTTTCACAGATTTTCAGGACCATCATGCTCTTTTTATCAGGCTGGCGGTTCTGGAACGAGTTCAGGAATTTTTTGATAGCCGCATTTTCAAACGAGTTAACGGTCACGGTCTGGTTATGCGTGAGAATTATACAGATCGGGATGGTTATATAATAGGCGTCGCTTTCGTTGAAGGAATTGTTTTCCGTGGGGGTTTTGATGACAATGAGTTTTACGTTGTCATCTTCCTCAAAGCGGCTGCGCTCGTCGATATCAAGTGAGTCAGTCAGGAAGTCGATCGGGATATCGAGGGATTGCGACAATTGAGAAAACTCTTCCTGTTTGAGGGGAGGGGACACATTGACCCAGGTACCGTCTTCCGGTTTGTCGATTTCGACCGTGGTGTGGTTGATATTTTTGAAATAGTGGATCATGGCAGCGCAAAGGTAGGGGAATGGCTTCCCAAACCCCATGTATTCGATTACCGTACGATTAATTCACATCCACAGACCCTTCAAACACCCGTTCAGCCGGCCCGTTGAGCCAGATATTATGGTAATGGTCATCGTCGGTCCGGTCAAATTCCACTGACAGGTTACCACCCAGGGTTTTGACCTGGACATCGTTAAACCCGTTTTCATTGTGGTAACAAACCAGCGCTGCGGCAGTGACCCCGGTACCACAGGAATAGGTTTCGTCTTCCACCCCGCGCTCGTAAGTGCGCACGATGATCTTATCATCATTTGTCATTTCAACGAAGTTGACATTGATGCCCCTTTCTTCGTATTCCTTGCTGTAGCGGATATCATGACCTTTCTGGTAAACATCGATGTCCATGACATCGCTGACCAGTTTGACGTAATGTGGAGAGCCGGTATCGAGCATAAAATCGCCGTTCTTTTTACGGATAGCATCCACGTCTTTCATTTTCAGTGAAACGATACCATCGGTGTCTATTTCAGCCTCATGTTCACCGTCGATTGCAATGAACCGGTATTCGGATTTGTGGATGCCGAGCTGGTAAGCAAATTTCACCAGGCAGCGACCGCCGTTGCCACACATGCTTCCCTCGCGGCCATCGGCATTATAATATTTCATTTCGAAATCATATCCCTGGTGCAGGTTAAGCATCATCAATCCGTCCGCCCCGATCCCCAGCCTGCGGTCGCAGAGCCGCCGTACCTGGTCTTCCCGGAGGGATGCGTAAGCGTTTTCCCGGTTATCGAGAATAATAAAATCGTTTCCTGTACCCTGGAACTTCACGAATTTGACAGTCATACTAGTAATCCTTCTTTCTTAAAAATCGTTTGCAAATGTCTCAATAAACCGTTTTATCAGGTTTTCGACGGCGGCTTTGCCATCTTTTGAGAATTCTTTCTTCACACGGTTGGCGACAATCGCATTTATCGCG
Source organism: Chitinophagaceae bacterium (assembly GCA_004173355.1). Lineage (GTDB taxonomy): Bacteria > Bacteroidota > Bacteroidia > Chitinophagales > Chitinophagaceae > JBEVJC01. The sequence continues at coordinate 16,306 of SEAD01000039.1, forward strand.
AGGCAGTTGTGGCCCAGTAATTTTCCAAGGCCAAAGATCGCGGAGGTTTCCATCTCAAAATTAGTGATTCGGTGCTGCCCAAAACGGAAATCGGTGAGACGGTTGATGAGCTCCGGGTTTTGCACCCCGAGCCGCAATACCCGGCCCTGCGGACCATAAAACCCCGGACAGGTAACAGTTATACCCTGGCTGAAACCCGTTACAAAATGTTTGAGCAGGGAGGGGGCGGCACTGCTGATGTACGGATAACTCATCTGGCCGTGCAGCTGTGTATATGTAACAAAGGACTGGAGTAAAAGTTTCTCCTCGTCGTTCTGGTCGTGCCGGTAGAAGTTAAGCAGGTTGTCGATTCCCAGGCCATGGGTGGATGCAACGTGGGCGTCCACAGGGATATCCGCCTGCAGCGAACCGGAGGTGCCGATCCGGATAATATTGAGCGGGGTCAGCTGGCTTTTGACCGTTCGCGTTCCGAAGTCGATGTTAACAAGCGCATCCAGTTCGTTCATCACGATGTCGATATTGTCGGGCCCGATACCTGATGAGAGTACAGTAATCCTTTTTTTACCGACATAACCGGTATGTGAAATGAACTCGCGGTGTTGCTGGCGTGATTCGATGGAATCAAAGTATTTGCTGACTTCCTTTACGCGGTCGGGGTCACCAACCGTGACTACGGTAGGGGCAAGTTCTTCCGGACGCAGGTCCAGGTGATACACCGCACCGCGGGAGTTGATGATCAGTTCTGATTCGGCTATCCGGTTCATATTAATTTGATTAACGCTTAGACAATTGGCAAAATTATCCTATTTTCGCAGTCGTTCAAAAAAACCGGCATCATTTAGTTTGTTGGTTTTCAGACGGTCCTGTGGCCGAGTGGCTAGGCAGAGCTCTGCAAAAGCTCGTACACCAGTTCGAATCTGGTCGGGACCTCTTTTCAAGCGAAAGCTCCGCACTCCGGGGCTTTCGCTTTTTTGTTTGGCGGGGTTTTGTTGTGTTGCAGTGGCCAGTGCAGGAACAATGGAATGTGCCCAAGGCATGTTATTTATCCTCCGCCACCATCTTTTCATATTTCTCCCGGATTTTTTTCAGCCGCTCGAGGTACGTTTCGCGGTCAGAAAAAAGCATCGGGTTGTAGCGATCCGCGGGTTTGCGTTTTTCATGCAGGTCAAACTGGCTGGCGTGCGCCGCCACCCAGATATCAAAACTGATTTTCGGCATGGTGTCGAGCGTGTACGCGTAGTCTTCTTTCATTCCGGGATAGGCGGTCACTTCTGAAAACTTTTTTTCAATAATGATGGACGGGATATTCGAAATAAGTGTGCGGTATGTACGCGCACTGTCTTTCAGGTCAACCAGGAAACTACAGGAACCTTTGGTATGTCCGGGATGATGGAGGAACAACAGGCTGGTGCCGCCAAGTGATACGCTGTCGCCATCATGGAGCAGCCGGTCAGGTTTCACCGGCCTGAATACCGGTGAGGCACCGGCAAAATAATAGTCGGTCATACCTCCGTCCCGGAGCACTGCCGCATCCTTTGCGTCGACAAACAACTTTGCCCCTGTTTTCTTCTTCAGTTCGGCCATCGCACCCACATGGTCATGGTGCACCTGGTTAGTGAGCAGGATTTTTACATCCTTCAACCTGAAACCCAGTTTTTTTATATTGGCCTCAATCTGGCTGGCGGATGAAGCCACACCGGTGTTGATCAGGATATGTCCTTTTGCTGTAGTGATCAGGTAGCTGGTCAGGTCGTACGTGCCAACGTAGTACAGGTTTCCCGCCACGCGGAAAGGTTCGTAAGCATCCGTCCATTCGTGGTCGGTCACCGGTGGTTCTTTCACCTGTTGTGCCAACAATTGGAAACAGGTCAGAAGCGGAAGTATAATAACAATCATCATCCTGGGGAAAAACAGGTTGCGGTGCATGCGATTTTTTTAGAGGTAATTTTTACAAAGTTAATAGCCGCAGGAGTGTTGTTGCCGGCTGCAGTAAGGAATCTTTTTCCATCGCTTTCGCATGCCGCGGCCGGACCTGGTTGCGTTGGAAATGGAAGGCAATCGTTTCAACTAAGTTAAGTAACTTCAAAAAACAGCGCAATCGCTTTGCCCTGCCAAATCAAAAAACTTATATTTGTCTATACAATTAGTAGACTATGGAGAAAATTTATGTCAGCGACTCAGGCCCGAAGGTATCACCGGCGGTATATGGATTTTACGACTGGTCGGGCAACGACCTGACGGAGGAAAAGATGGAAAGTATTGTCAATCTCTGTCTCGAACTCGGGATCAACACTTTTGACCATGCTGACACGTACGGTGGATATGCCTGTGAGGAGCTCTTCGGTAATATTATCCGCCGTAAGTCTGTAAAAAGGGAAGACCTTGTGCTGTTCACCAAAGCCGGTGTGAACCTGCCACATGTATCCCGTCCGGAATATCGCATTAAACATTACGACACATCCCGGGATCATATCACACACAGCGTGGAAAATTCACTGCGAAAACTCAACACGGATTATATCGATGTATTCCTGCTGAACCAGCTGGATCCGCTGTCGAACCTGGAGGAGACCGCGGTTACACTGGAGCGCCTGAAAGAATCCGGCAAAATCAGGAATATCGGTGTAGTGAACTTTTCCGTGTTCCAGCACCAGCTGCTGAGTTCGTTCCTGCGAAGCCCGATCGTCACCAACCATATTGAACTGAACCTGCTCAATACTTCGGCGCTTGATAACGGACAGGTGGATTATATCAAACAAAAGTTCATGCGCCCGCTTGCCACTTCGCCGCTGGCCAGTGGACGGATTGCGGACAGCAATGAAAAAATCCCCCTGCGTGTCCGCGCCACGCTGGAATCGCTTGGCGCAAAATACAATGCCAACTTCGAATCCGTGGCCATTGCGTGGCTCGTGAAACTCGGCGCTATCCCATTGATCGGGACACTCAATGAGCAGCGGATCCACAATATTGTAAACGGACTGCGGATCAGTCTCGACCGGCAGGACTGGTACGAACTACTTGCGGCGTCAAAGGGAGAGGGTAAATTTTCCTGATCCTGTAAGAATGCTCAGAGCCGCCGGTACACCCGCACCCAGTCGATGAAGGTAGTACAGGGAAACACCGCGGCGTCCGCGATGGCGCCCCCGTAAGTGAGGTCGTCGCGACCGCCAACACCAGCAGTCAGCAGGATAAAAAATTTATGTTCAAACGGGCTCCATTCACTGAAGTGGTGGGAGTACTCGGATTTCATTACACGTTTCCCGGCAAGCGTGACATTGGCATCTGCATCCTGTCCGTCTGCAACCCCATTATCAAATGCATCACCGTCCCTGAAATAATGGATATGGTACACATTAGCATCTATGGCAAATTCCATCCGGTCGCTGAACCAGTCCAGCCGGTATGTATGGAAACCCGTACTCCCGGCTGCTGAACCTGCGGGTGGCGGCCAGTTGCCATAACCGGGATTCACTGCCGGCACCTGCTGGTCGGAGAAGGTGTAGTATCCGCCCTTATGCCCATGGTTCCAGTCCTGGTAGGTATTGTTTTCCCAGGACCAGGCATAGTGTACGCTGCCAAGATTGTGGAATGGAATGGAACCGACGTATTCAGTGATATCGATTTCACCACCCTGTGGCCACATGATGGAAGGCTGGTCCGCCGGTTTTTCGGCAGGCATCATCCAGAATGCAAAACCCTGTCCTTTATAACGCACGTCCCTTGGCCAGATCCTTGCCTCGAACCTCGAACCCGGTCCCCAGGCAGCTTTGCCCTGTGTGGTCAGCCGGGCACTTGTGTAATCCCTGTCTGCGTAACGCTCCTTCTGTGTGGTGATCGCAAGGCAGCCACCACCCGAACCGGTAATGCCCTCCATTATCCGCGCATTTCCCGCCCGGTCGGTAGCACGGTCAAGCTGCCCCGTCCCGAAATCGCCGTTGACACCGGTGCCTGTTTCAAACACCCATTTTGCCGGGTCAATAACCGGGTTGTTGAATTCATCATTCCAGGAAAGTTCGTAACCACTGTAAGCAGTCGGCGGCACTACGGGAGTGCGGACCACCGTGTCTTCGTCGGTAGGTGTTCCGCCCCCGGCTGATTTATTACAGGAAATAGCTGCTGACAGCAGGAACGCTGCCGCAAAGGGGGCATACAAGTGTTTGAGAAGCATATCGTCGGGCCTTTTTGTTTTTCCCGTCGTAACGGGAGCTTCAGGCAGGTGTCAAGTTAAGCAGTGATTTGACAAAAACAAAACAATTGGGCTGGAATGAATGGACTAAGTTTGCAAACATACTAACTGGTATGTTATGAAGAAATCTGAACAGACCCGCGCAGGGATCCTTTATAAATCATTTGCACTAGTGTATGCCAATGGCTACCAGGCTACGAGTATTGACCAGATCATTGCTACCACCGAAGTGACCAAGGGGGCCTTTTTTTACCATTTTAAAAACAAGGATGAGATGGGACTTGCCATGATCAGGGAAGTGATGAAGCCCGGCATGTACCGGTCATGGATTGCACCTTTGCTCATTTCCCCGGACCCTCTTACCAGTATTTATGAGATGATGGAAGAGGTGTTGCTCCGCAATAAATTCTTCGATGTACGGTATGGTTGCCCGGCGATGAACCTTGCAGAGGAAATGTCACCGGTAAGTGAAGTATTCCGTGATGAAATGAAAACCCTGATGGCGGACTGGCAGGCTGCGCTGGAAAAATCCGTCAACCGGGCAAAGAAATCCGGAATGCTGGCAGCAGGTATCAATGGCCGGGAACTGGCGCTGTTCGTTACTTCGGGGTATGCCGGCGCGCGGGTAATGGGAAAACTTTACGGGAAAGCTGCTTACCGGCCGTATCTCAACCAGCTGAAAAATTACCTCGAATCCATGCGATAATTTTTTTCACATAAAACATACTATCTAGTATGTTTATAAAACCAAACCCATGTTCCCGACCATACTTGCCCTGCATTCCCTGTTCCGCTGGCTGATGTGTGTATTGCTGCTATTGTCGATCGGTGTCGCCTGGCATGGATTGCAGACGGGATCTATGTTCAGTCCTTGGAAAAACCGGCTCCGGCATTATACGGCTACCATAACACATATCCAGCTCATGTTCGGGATCTGGATCTATTCGCAGAGTGCGCTGGTGAAATATTTCTTTTCAGCAGGGAACAACGATTTTGGCCAGCCTGGCTTTTTTGCAGTGGTGCATATATTGATTATGCTGGCCGCTGTTGTTTTTATCACGCTTGGTTCCGCATTTGCCAAACGGAAGACGCTGGCGGGGGAGAAGTACAGGACAATGCTCTGCTGGTTTGTGGCGGCGCTGGTGCTGGTCCTCATTGCTGTGCCCTGGCCATTCTCGCCCTTCGCGCAACGTGTGCTTTTCCGGTCTTTCTGAATAACCGATAAACTATCCTGTATGTTCCGTTTACTGAAATCAGGCATTGGCCGGCTGCGACTGCTCGCATTGCTGGAAGGCCTTTCGCTGTTACTGTTGATTTTTGTGGCCGTGCCGATGAAGTATGTTGCCGGTGACCGCACGCTGGTGACAGTGCTGGGTCCTGTACACGGCGCGCTGGTGTTGCTTTACCTGTTCAACTGCTTCAGCACCGCGGTGGAATACAGCTGGAAGTTCCGGCAAGTCACGGGACGGTTGCTGCTCGCCTGTCTGTTGCCGTTTGGAACGATGTACATGGACAGGATAGTGCTTCGGCCACTGTATCTCGCGGGGAAGCGCTGATCCGTTCCAGTTAAAGATCACTTCGCGGGCGATTAGGTTCAATCTATACAGTGCATACAATCGTTTTTAAATGAAGGATGCTAAATCGTAGTAGCATTTTCCCCTGCGTTGCCAGGGTTTAATAAGCTGGAATTTAGCGGCTTGACCTTATAGGCGCTTTACCTGGACGAAGTTTATGGCCTCAGTGTTTTTACTTATTTTTTTTAATCCGGCGTTCAAACACCGCTTTCGGAATTTTATGCACATAAAAGCAGGGACTCTAAGACCATTCTAATATTTTTATAATCAATTAATTATTCGTCACAAACTAACTTTATTGCCAGTGCCTCTGCACGTCAAAATGTAAATAAAAGTTAAATACTTTTTGCTAAAACGTTTTTTCAAATTAATTTCAAATCACGCTTCAATGATTGCATCTATTACACACCTTTAAACTTGTCACGATGAAACGCATCTGTTACTGCCGCGTAATACCCGACCGGGTATCACTGGCCAGGAAAGACTCCCCACCTCCCCATCATTATCCTGGTCATTTAAATCCCCACCCACCGGCGTCCATGAACCTGGACACCTGATTTTTTCCCCGCCACTTTTTTCCATCCACCTGAGGGCTGAACAGCGAACAGCAGTCTGACACGGGTTAACTATGCGCGGCGTGCAGCAATGCAGCCGGATAGCCGGAAGGATCTGTATGTCCGTACGACTGGATCTCTATTCTATTACTGTATCAAATCAAAGCTTGTTTATGAAAAAGAAACATTTTTCATTAGCGATAGCCTGCGCGAGTGTGTGGCTGTTGCTGCTTGTGCCCCGCCTCGGGTATTCACAGTCAAAAACGGTGAGGGGAAAAATCACCGGATCAACAGACAGCCTGCCTATTCCCCTGGCTACTGTTTCAGTAAAAGGTTCTACCACTGCTACATCCACTGATCTCAACGGGGCCTATTCCATTACCGTGCCTTCGCCTTCATCTGTGCTAGTTTTCAGTTATGTGGGTTCAGCACCACAGGAAATAACGGTAGGTGAAAGGACCAGTATCGATGTGGTACTCAAAGCCACCGCCAGCACCGATATTGGTGAGGTGGTCGTGATTGGTTATGGATCCGTGCAGAAGCGCGACCTAACCAGTGCGGTGTCCACGGTCCGTGCGAAAGACTTCCTGCAGGGCGGGGTGAACAACCCTCTACAACTGATCGATGGTAAAGTCGCGGGTGTATCCATCTCCAACCCGGCCATCGCTGATCCGAACCGCAGTGCGGATGTACAGGTACGCGGGGCTTCATCTGTAGAAGCGGGTAATGGTCCGCTGATCGTAATCGATGGGATGCCGGGTGGTGACCTGCGCAACGTGGCCCAGCAGGATATCGAATCCATCACCGTACTCAAAGACGCATCATCTGCCGCGATCTACGGCTCAAGGGGTGCGAATGGAGTGGTACTGGTGACTACCAAACGTGGCAAGTCGGGTGATGTATCCGTCACCTATGACAGTTATGTGGAGAAAGATTATGTAGCCAGCAAACCTGACCTGATCACTACGGACGAATTCCTGGCCAATAACCGGGGACAGGATCTTGGTGCAAGGACCGACTGGTACGACGAACTGATCCGTGACAACAATATCGGGCAAAACCATTTTGTATCGCTTGCGGGTGGCAACGGTAATACCATCTTCCGGATCTCGGGTAACTACCGGACCAAGAGTGGTATTGATATCGCTTCCGATCGCCGGGAATACGGCTTCCGTGCTAACTTCATGCAGAAGGCACTTGGCGGGGTACTGGAATTCGGAGGTAACGTTTCCTACCGGGTGGCCAACGAGGAGTTTACCAATTACGGAGCATTCCAGCAGGCGGTAAAACTGAATCCTACTATCCCTGTAATGGATCCCAACAATCCGACACGATTCAATACACTGCAGGGTTTTGATACCTACAACCCGGTGCAGGACCTGCTTGCAAGGGAGAACGGGGCCGACAATACCTATTCGATCGTGGATTTCAATATCCGGCTCAACATCACAAAGAACCTGAACAGTGAACTGAAGCTGGCAAGACAAAGCCGCGACCGCCTCGGCCGTGAATACTACACTTCACGGGCGGCAGAGTCAATCAACAACCAGCGTACCGGCCGCGCCCGCCTGGCCAGTGAGAAGTGGGCAGACTACACACTCGAATGGCTGGGTAACTATTCGAAAAACTTTGGCAAACATGATTTCAAGGTAGTGGGTGGTTACTCCTACCAGGAATTCAATAACCAGGGCTTCTGGGCAGAGAACATGGATTTCCCATCCGATGCTTTCGGCTACAATAACCTCGATGCGGGTGAGTGGAACCTGATTGAAGGCCGTCTCGGGATGGACTCCTGGAAGAGCCGCGAAAAAACGATTGCCTTCCTCGGCCGGGTCAACTACAACTTCGACAACACCTACTTTGTAACGGCATCCGTCCGTCATGAGGGTAATACCAAGTTCGGGGCAAACAACAAATGGGGTACTTTCCCCGCCGTGTCTGCCGCATGGCGCATCTCCAAACTTGCCGCGCTGCAGAGCAGTACGTTTGTGAATGACCTGAAAATCCGTGCATCGTATGGTGAAACCGGCCGTTCAGGCTTCCCGCGTTATACTTCCCTTTCCCGTTACCAGGGTTATGGCCGTTACCAGAATGATGATGGCACATGGATCCAGGTGTATGGTCCCGCCAATAACTTCAATGCCAACCTGCGTTGGGAAAAAGCGATCGCCTACAATATCGGGGTGGACTTCTCGCTGATGCGCAACAAGATCAATGGTAGCCTCGACTTCTTCGATCGCCGCAGCACCGACCTGTTGTCGAATTATGATGTACCGGTAGGTGCCTATGTTCAGGAACAGATTTTTGCAAACGTGGGTACCACTTCCGCAAAAGGTATTGAACTGCAGCTGAACTGGGATGCGGTGAAAACACGTGACTTCACCTATTCAACCAATTTTGTTGCTTCCTACATCAAATCAAAACTCGTTACCTGGTCAAATGATACCTACCAGAGTAACTACCGCGAACTGCAGGACCTGCCATCGCCTGGTAACCCCGGTCGTGCCTACCGCCTGGAAGAAAACGTGGAGATCGGCAGCTTTTACGGATTCCTGTACGCCGGTGTGGATGCAAGTGGTAATATCCTGATCTGGAAAGACGGGATCCGTGGCAAGGAAGCGATCAATGCCAGTAATGAAGGCAATGGAGACAGGGACAAAGTATACATGGGTCATGGTGCACCACACTATGAAATGTCCTGGGGCCATACACTCAATTATAAAAACATTGACCTGTCCCTTTACTTCCGTGGCCGGTTTGACTACCAGATCATGAACCTTTACCAGATGTATTATGGTCTTACTGCCGAGCCGGGAGTCAACCTGATCCGTGATGCATACGACCGCAACGGACATATCACTTCGGGAAAAGTTATTATGGATTATTTCCTGGAAGATGGAGACTTCGTGCGGCTGGAAAATATCACATTGGGATGGGCACCAAAAATCAACCTCAGGCAAATCCGCAATTTCCGTGTATATGGTACGGTGAGAAACGTATTCACTGCTACCAAGTTTACCGGTCTCGATCCAACATCAATTGGTGTGACGGGATTGACACCCGGTTATGGCGACCTGAACGTTTATCCGACCACCCGTACTTTCTCACTCGGACTGCAGGTCACCTTCTGACCTGATTATTTAAAACTACAATCAGACTTTTATGAAAAATAAAAAATTGATCTACCTGGGACTTGGCCTGCTGCTTGCCGGCAGTTCCTGTACAAAACTGGACGAGGAGCCATTCAGCGACCTCACATCTGATAGTTATTACCAGGACCGCAACACCGTAATGGCAGCAGTCGTACGTCCGTATGAACATGGCCACTGGTGCGGATGGGACGGCGATCGCTGGAACCTGTCAGAACTTACCGGCGACCAGTTTATCTGGGCCCAGAAAGGAAAACACGGCTACGATGGTGGTAACTGGGTCCGTCTCCATGGCCATAGCTGGACACCGGAAGAAGGTGGGGTGAATGGCGGTTGGGTAGGACCTTACCAGGGCATCGCCCAGTGTAATATCATCCTTCGCGATATTGCGGTGCTGGATTTTCCGGCATTGGGTATGACAGAAGAAGATAAAACAAACTACATCGGTGAACTGCGCGTACTCCGGGCATGGTTCTACATTTTCCTGCTGGACTATTTCCGTGAAGTACCCATCATCGAACAGCCACAGGAAGTAAAAGCGCAGAACACACCGCAGGAAGTATTTGCCTATATCGAAAAAGAAATCAAGGAATCGATACCCGGCCTGCCAAAAAATACCAGGGCCGGTCGCTGGGACCAGGGCGGTGCAGCGTCGCTGCTGGTGCGTCTTTACCTGAATGCGGAAAAATGGATCGGCACCCCGATGTATAGCGAATGTGCGACCTGGGCACAGGATATCATCGATGGCGATTATGGCACCTATACCATCGATACCGATTACCGCGGTCCTTTCCGTTCGGGTATCAACGGATACCGGTCACCTGAGAACATTTTCGAATTCCCGCACGCAAAAAATATCTATGAATTCGGGTGGATGTACAACGCAACCATGCATTACCAGCAGCGTTATTCCATCGACAACGACTGGGGCGGATGGAACGGCATTACCCTGTCCCCGTCCCGCGACCTCGACGGGAATCTCCTGCCTTACCCCTTGGGTAATCCGTATGAAAGTTATGCGGCGGCAGACAAACGCAAACAGCCATTCCGTACTACTGCGAAAGGGGGGCAGTATGAGGGATTCTTCCTGGTCGGCCAGCAGTATGCCTTTAATGCGGCCCAGGGTTTCGGGTTCGACTCTACCGTGAAGGTGAACGGTACCGAGGAATACAACGGGAAACCACTGGTGTTTATCGACCAGGTGGGTCGTTTCTCTGAAAAGCCCGGTGGACGCTGGCCGGAGGGATCGCATGTGACTACGGGTGAAGAAAATACGGGTGTCCGTTTCTTTAAATTCCCCTGGTTGCCAATGTCTGAAAATTTGTTCCAGTTTAATTCTGCAACAGAAATCAGGCTCGCCGAGATCTATTATTCACTGGCGGAATGTAAATACCGCGCAGGCGATGTACCTGGTGCTGCGATCCTGCTGGATGCAGTCCGGAAAAGGAACTTTACCGATGCTGACTGGCCGGCCCAGAGTTACGTAGCCAATCCGGCAGCATTGACCGATGATGAGTTTGTAAAAGAACTCGGAAGGGAATTTATCGGCGAGCGCCATCGCCGTGCTGACCTGGTCCGGTGGAACAGGTTTGGCAACGAGTGGTGGGACAAACCGGTAGATGGTAAAGACCGCTCTGTCTTCCCTATCCCGGCGCGTGCGCTTAATGCAAACCCATTACTTAAACCAAACGGTTATGAATAAGCTTTCACACGCAAGCAAGTGTAAGTAGATGCAGATCCAGACACAAGAATGGCCAACGTTTATCGTCGGCCATTCTTTTTTTGTACTAACCCCTCCGGCTGCCGTGTTATGAATCCGGCTGCCGATATAAATTAAATCCGGTACAGCTTATGGGTGCATTACCTGGATTGGTTTCATCATTACATTTTCGCCTGCGGCAACGCGCACAAAATAAGTGCCTGGTGAAAGTGAGCTGATATCAACGCTTTCGGTTGCGTTCATCTTAGCAAACTTCTCTTGCCTGATCACCTGTCCACCTGCATTTACCAGGCTCAGTGTGCCGGTAGCATTTACCAGGTTGGCATCAAGGCTGATCGAAAATTTATTGGTTGCAGGGTTCGGGAAAATCGCCATGCTGCCTGACTGGTCTTCTTTCAGGGAAATGATTTTGCTGTAAGTCGGGACACCTGTACCGTTGATTACTTTCAGGCGATAGTAGTCCGTATGGTTTGCCGGGCGGCGGTTTACCACGCTGTACTTCCCTGATTTCTGTGCAGCGATAAAACGGATTTTCGAGAAGTTGCTGCCGTCCTGGCTACCTTCCAGTTCATATCCGTTTACATTTTCCTCATAGCTGACAGTCCATGAAGAGATCAGCTGGTTATTTTTTGAAACAGTGTTAAAGTCGATCAGTTTTACGGCAAGGACCTGACCCGAAAGCGCACTCACAACGGCGTTGTCAAAGTGACCCGAGTTACCCGCATACGCACGGTAGGTATAACTTCCGGCCGGAAGGGTGGAAGTGGAACCGGTAAGGGTGTACCATGTTTCCATATTATCGGTGGTTACGAAGTTGCGTGTAGGTGAGGTGGCTACCACAGTACCATTTGAATCCACGATTTCGACACGAGCTGTCCAGTTCACATAGTTGGACCATCCGGCTTCACGGCTGGAGAAGTCGCCACCAAAAGTGATCGGGCTTGCATGATCCAGTACGAATGACTGGGAGATCCATCCGTCCGTGCTGGCCACATCAACATACTGGTTGCCATCTGATGCATGGTTGGCTCCGGAGTTGTATCCCGATCCAAGCAAACGAAGGATATTAAAACCGCCATTGGTGCAGTTCCACCCGCCCCAGGTATTACCCACGCCGATGATATTGTTCAGGTTGAAGATGCTCATTGCAGGCGTTTCAAAGCTGCCATTGGAAAGCAGGTTTGCCTGGGCATTTGCCGGAGCCTGGAAAAAAAGGGTGAAAAGGGAAACAGCGATGAAAGACAGGAGTGAGCGCTGTGTGGTGGGTAAGACTTTGTTCATAACGTACTGATTAGGGTGTTTGTTCTTTCGAACAACCTACTCAGTCACGATAGTCAACACAGAGACAAGCACGGGAATATACGTTTGGGTTGGTTGGCTTGTCTCATAGTTGGATAGTGTAAGTTTCGTAGGGTTTGTTCGAATTCGGAGGCAAGATATATTCCGTATTCCGCGTATGCAAGTGTTACGCAAAAAAATCTGTAAAAACTCCAGATAGGTACCCGTAGTTTTACGATTTCCCGCTTTAAAAACTGGAATGGTTCTGGTTGCTATTTGTCCTGCACCGCGACGGACTACCTAATTATTATACATATGCCCCTGCAAAAGCTGTTCATCCTCACCTGTCTTTTTTCTTTCCCTGCACTCATCCATGCCCAGAATACCGATTCACTGGTAAATAAACTGGACAGTGTAAAAGCCCAGACCGATACCCTCGGGCAGACTAATCAGGTGGAGCCGGAATTTTACAATGAAAAAACAAAAATCACCCTGAAGGTGTTCGGGATCCTCCTGCTGGACAACTTCAAACAGCAGGCGCTGGCACCTTTCCAACCGCCTAAACGGACCCTGGTGCGCAATTCGGTGATCCTGGCCACAGCGGTCGGGATTGCTTTCCTCGACCGGCCGATCCAGCGCAGTGCGGTCAGGTTCCGCGATAACAATCCCTGGGTACACAAACCCAACAAGGTCATCACCAATCTGGGGGGGCAGTTTGAAGTGGTACCACTGGCAGCTATTGCATTGACGGGTATTATATTCAAAAAAGAAAAACTCCGTGTAACTACCGCACTGGCCACACAGTCCTATATCACGGCTACCGTATGGTCTACTTTATTCAAGGCCGTATCAGGCCGCACCCGGCCCGACAACTATAACCATCTTGGAAAGAACTCCACCAAATTCCACGGGCCGTTTTATAACATTCCGAACGGGCAGAACAGTGCGTTTCCGTCAGGCCATACCACGCTTGCGTTTGCGGCCGCTACCGTTTATGCAAAGGAATACAAGAATATCCCGGTTGTACCCATTCTTTCCTATGGTTTCGCCACACTGGTAAGCGTCAGCCGCGTGATCGAAAACAGGCACTGGGCCACCGACCTGATCGCGGGTGGTTTGCTTGGTTATGCCTGTGGCTCGCAGGTGGTGAATAATTACCACCGGTATGCACGGCTGAAACGGCAGGAAGGGCTCCGCAAGAAACCGGAAAAGGGGAAGTTGTCCATGAAAATCAATGTATCCCCATTTGGCGTGATCCAGCCCGGCATAGTGTACACCTTCAGGAAATAGCACCCGGTTGCCTAACTTTGCGGCGCCCTCCAGACTTAAATAAATCTTATGCCGGCATATAAAGCGTTCCTTTTCGACATGAATGGTACAATGGTCAATGACATGCATTTCCACCAGCGTGCCTGGTACCAGATCATCGTGAATGAACTGGGCGCTCCGTTAACGGAGGACCAGCTCAAACTCGAGATGTACGGGAAGAACGAAGAACTCTTCGACCGTGTTTTTGGCGCGGGTAAATTCCCGGAAGACCAGGTGAAGGAACTTTCGATGCGAAAGGAAAAACAATACCAGGCAGAGTTCCTGCCACATCTCCGGCTGATTGACGGACTGGACAATTTCATGGCCGATGCCCAGACCAGGGGTACCAAAATGGCTATCGGTACCGCAGCAATCCGGTTCAATGTGGACTATGTTCTCGACCGGCTCGATATCCGTGGGTATTTTCCGGTCATCATCGGTCCCGAGGATGTAAAGGTCAGCAAACCCGATCCGGAAGTCTTTTTACTCGGGGCGGAAAAATTGGGGGTGGAGCCCGCGGCCTGTGTGGTGTTTGAAGACTCGCCCAAAGGGATCGAGGCTGCCCGCCGGGCGGGGATGAAAGCGGTAGGGATCAGTACGTACCATACGGCCGAAGAGCTGGCCAACGATGCACTGTTGTTTGTGGTGGACGACTACACGGATCCGCGATTACAGGATCTTTTTTAATGTTGCCCGCAAGGTCCGGCAAACAAAAAAGGCCCGTGTAGAAACACAGCCTTTTAAACGATTGCTTGCCTGATACAAATACAACGAAAACAAAACTTATCTGAGCAGGATCACCTGCCTCGCGCCGGCGTCAGTTACTTTATAACGCGATGCAGGTTTTCCGTCATGTTTAACAGTCAGCTGGAGCGGTAATTTCTGCCATGTTTCAATCTTGAAATAACCGTTGCTGTCTGTCAGGTATTCTTCTTCCCCTTCGGTGATAAAGACATAGGCTTTATCTACGGGGTTTTTATTTTTGTCATGGTAAACCACACCTTCCACCACCAGTTTGCCTTCTTCCTGGCGAACGGATTCAATGGAGTAACCCGCGGCCGGCGGCAGGAAGGGTTCCTGCGCTGTGACTGCCAGACCGGCGGATTTTTCAAGCCGGACATCCACCTGCGTCACACCCGTAATTTTCACCTCCCTCGGCTTGTATTCATCCAGGCTGAAAACCAGCACTGAATCCTTTTCATCCACATTGATGTAGAAGACACCGTCTGCCTGTGTCCCGGATACCTTATCGGTACCCTTTACTTTCACGGTAACACCTTCAACCGGTGCAGAGCTCTCATCAGATATAACCAGGCCGCTGATGAGCCGCCTGTTTTCCTGGGCCAGCAGACTGGCCGCAGATAAAAGAAGGAGGGGTAAAAATAAAGATCGCATAGACAGGGATTTCGTGTACATTATTAGTCTACCAACTCGGTAGACAAATATAACCCGATTCTCCCAACCACAAAAAATATTTTTAAAAAAAATGCAGATGCCCTTACTATCATCGGGGAAAGTGATGGGCTACATCCTGTATTGCTCCAGGCCGCAATGCATAACGGGTGCGCGTT
The DNA here is from genome assembly GCA_004173355.1 of Chitinophagaceae bacterium. Taxonomy (GTDB): domain Bacteria; phylum Bacteroidota; class Bacteroidia; order Chitinophagales; family Chitinophagaceae; genus JBEVJC01. The sequence goes on from SEAD01000039.1 coordinate 31,646, forward strand.
CCGTGTCAGAAGTCGTTACTCGCCGGCTTTGTCATTTTTCTTTCAAGTGAAGGGATTAACAGTTCCATCTGTTTCGCGAGTGACTCCTTCATCGCACGGGTCATCCGCCGGAAGGCTGCGGGCCGGATGTTGACCCCGTCTTCCCGTTCCATCCCCTCCACTAGTGTCACCGGCATGGTCTCGCGGGCAGAATCGATATACATCTGGAATTCGGTAAACAGGTATTTGAAGCGCCCATCTTTCACCCAGATATTGTAAGTCATCGGGGTAAAAAAGTAAATCGAGCGGCCGTTGAAAATATTGGCCTGCCGTACCGCCAGCCAGGTATTTGCGCGACCCGTCAGTTCACCTGTTTCCTTATCCTCGATATAGCTGTAAAACCGGGCCGTGGTAAATGTCTCGGTAAGCCATTGCCTTGCCTTGATAAATAATGAATCTTTTGAGGCGCCCGGTATGTTTACCACACCGGTGTAGTATACAGGGGTGTCGTCCTGGGCTGATGCAGCCAGCGTTAAAAAAAGGAGTACTGGCAGGTAGAGTTTTTTCATATGCGTGGTTATTTTATTGGGGATAAAATAACCACGCCTGTCGCGTCGGATTGTTAACACTCCTCTATTTGGAAATTATTTAACCTATTTCTTTGTGCCGTCATTGATGTCATCGTTGCTCACGCGTTTGGCCGCTTTCGCTTCAAACAATTTCCCGAATTCCCAGTTCACCGTGAGTTTGAATGCGCGGGTATAATACCGGTTGGCAGCCACGGAGTAAAAGTTGGTACCCGACAGCCACTCATCCTGTGCAATAAAGGGAGTTAATGGATTGACCGTAGCGAAGGTCAGTGTGATGCGTGGCCTGCTGAGGTCTTTTTTCACCGCAGCGCTGTAGTAGTAAGTCCCGGACTCCCGGCCCTGGAGTTCTATAGTCCGGGTATCATATTTCCCGAAAAGCTGCACGGTATAACGTTTGGGAAGACGGTAACTCGCATTGGCACTGATATCACCTGCCCATCCTTCATTAAAGAGGCGGAGTTCATTACTGCTGTAGTCGAGGTAACTGATATTGACATTACCATTGATGCCAAATTCCGGTGTGAGGGTAAAGGAGTAGGAAGTGTTCAGACCGGCAATCCGGTTGGATGCCATGTTTTCCATCCGGGTGGTGGATACCCCATCGGGGGCAGTCTGTGTGAGATCAATCATTGCGTTGCTGGTCACGCGGGCAAACAACGCGGTATTGATAAAAAACCTGCCGGATTGATTGATACTGTAAGTGAGTTCGCCCTGGTGGGTGGTTTCGGGACGAAGACCCGGGTTACCCACTTCAATATTTTTCGGGTCACTGGCATTTGCATTCGGGTTCAGGTCAAATACATAAGGTCTTGTCAGCCGTTGCGTATAACTCAATGCCATATGCTGGTCCTCGTTGATCTTCATCGATACGGTCGCGGTAGGGATCAGGTTGGTAAACCCATTGCTGAACCGTGTCCCGGATGCCTCCAGCCGGCCATCAATGCTGGTCCGCTCCATACGCAGGCCGGCTTCTGCATAAAATCTCCCGGCAGGATCAAATTTCAATACCGAGTAGGCTGAATAAACATCCTGTCCATATACAAAGAGGTCACTGCGCGAAGGGACGGGCACATATGCGTCACCGGTTGGCGCCTCATCTGCCGTTACCTTATAGCGGTTACGTGCATTCCGGCTGATCATTTTCAGACCGGCATCCAGGATATAAATCCCTTTTTTCCCCAATGGCCATACCTGGTCGGCCTGGAATGTCCATTCCTGGTTGGAAGTGCGGTTGCTGTTGATTTCGGCATAGAGGGAGAGCTGGTCCTTGTCGCTGAGCGTTATATCATACGGCATCCGGTTGCGGCCGGGACTGTATTGCGCCAGCAGGCTGAGCTGTTGTCCCGGCCTGCGGGACTTTCGTGTATAACCCAGGTTGAAATCGGCACCGAGGTAGCGTTCGGAGGAGTTAACACGCTGGATATAATGCTCCGTGATATTGGCCATTGCATCGAGGGAGGTGGTCACGATACTCCTGGTATCGGGCCAGCGGCCAAACCAGAAATTGCTTCCAAAACTCCATTCCGTCAGCGAGTCTGGAGTAAATGTGAGCGACAGGTCGCCGGATCCGTGTGGGGCGGTATTGTCCCGTTCCATGGACTGGTTCAGTTCTGTGCCGGGCGCACCATTCTCCGTCACGGTGCGGCTGAACACACTGGCTTCTTTTGTGCGGTAACGGTGGATATGCCCGTTGAATGCGATACTCCATTTATCCCTGCTGGCCGCGATCCGCGGATTGATGACCTGTTCCATATTACCAGCTACCACTTCAAGTGCGCCGGTGAAATCCTTTCTTGATTTTTTGGTGATGATATTGATCACTCCCGCAGCTTCCTCTGCATCATATTTGGCAGAGGGTGTGGTGATGATCTCGACCGACTGGATCATATCAGCCGGCATCATATTGAGTGCATCAGCGGCGCTGCGGGCTATCTGCCCCGAATATTTCCCGTTGACCAGGATCCGGAGATTGCTGCTGCCGCGCATACTTACATTCCCCTGTGCATCCACATTGAGCACGGGTGCCTTGCGTAACACATCAGCAGCCGTGCCGCCCTTATTGCCCAGGTCTGCGGCTGCATTGTATACCAGCATTCCCGGCCGCATTTCCACCAGTTTTTTTTGCGCAGTCACGGTTACCGCACTGAGGTCTTTGGGCAAAATAACCAGTTGCGCAACCAGCCTGCTTCCCGTTACACATTTCATTGTCTTCACGTTATATCCAACGGCCGAAAATTCAACCATATAATCCCCGGCTGCCGGCACAATGATGCTAAAGCTCCCATCTTCTTTTGAGAAACCGTTGGCGATAGGGTCGGTCCCGTTACTGCTCACGGTGATACTGACAAAGGGCAGGTGCTGCCCGCTGGTGGAATCACTGGTCCGACCGGCGATTGCTGATTGCTGTGCGGAGAGATGCGTAAGGGATAAAACAAGGGCAAAGAGAAGGGGTAGAATTCTGTTCATGGTTCAGCTGGCATGCATGATGGTGAGGGGTGACATCCAGTCCGCGAATCTCCGTTATCCGTTTCCAATCCCGGCCTGTCATCGGGAAAATGCTTTTCGATAAACGTAAAAATTTATTTCCGGCTGAGCATCCGATCGATAAGGGGATCAAACAGCACCGGGTCTTTTTTCTTTGTGGAAAAAATCTCGTAGTGCGCCTTGATAAAGGCCGCAAGCGGTGTGGCAATAAAGGCACCCATCACCCCGAATGCCGCAGTCATGAGCAGCAGCATGACCAGCAGGGAAACGGGATGGATTTTCATGGTTTTGGAACGGATGCGCGGTATGATGAAGTCGCCGATGATCTCATCGAGCAGGATATAGAAACCGGCGGTCCACAGACCCAGTGTAGGTGAAATGGTGAAGGCAATCAGGATCGGTGGTACTGCCATAATATAAAAACCGATTTTCGGGATCAGTTCGGCAAAGAAGGTAACGCCGGCCCAGACCCACACGCCGGGAATACCCATGAAATAAAGGAAGATCCACACAATGACGGCACGGATCAGGCCAGCCACCACGTTTGACCACATCCAGCCGATAGTCATGGTGGATGCATAGGCAAAAGCTTCCGATGCTTTTTCCTGTTTGCTTTCCGGGAACCAGGAAAGATACAATTGCAGCAGGGGCCTCGGATTGATCAGCATGTATGCCACGAGACAGAAAAAGAAGATCAGCATCAGCAGGTTGCTGAACAGGTTGAGGGAATATTGTCCCACCTGGTTAATCAGCCCGGTGATTTGTGACACGCCCGGGGATACCGGATTGGCGGGTGTCACGGCTTCATCGCTATGGTTACCGATCCACTCGGTCATGCGGGCAGTGAGTGTGCTGAGATAGGTGGGCAGGTTGGCGATCAGCAGTTTTACCTGTGTGATCATTTTTGGTACCACCATCCACCCGATCAGGCCAAACATGGCCATCATCCCGAAGAACACAATCAGCGAGGCAATAGTTCTTGACAAACCTTTCTGTTCGAGCCTGGTCACCGGTGCATTCAATACAATCGT
>SEAD01000295.1 GCA_004173355.1 Chitinophagaceae bacterium
CAGCAGTCCGTAGTCATTGTCATGGATATAGTTATACTGGATGACGGTATTTTTTGTCTTGTAATCCGAATCTATTCCACCTGCATCTCTGTCCCCGTCATTCGCCTTGGTAAACCGGCATTCATTATATTGCCATTTCGCGTTATCGGTATTGAAATTAAAAGCTGCATTTCCCGAGACTTTGATCGCGCAGTGGTCAAACAGGTTATACTCCATCAAGGGACGGTCCGCCACGCGCAGTATGATTGCATTGGCCCCGCTATTGGTAAAGGTGTTCCTACGCAGGATAACGTTTAACGAAGGCTTCCAGTTCCCGTTACTGGTAAGCGTTCGGTCATCCCAGGCAGAACTGGTCAGAATTCCGGTGCGGTCAACATTGCTGATCGTACAGTCGTCAATGAGGACATCGTCGAAGTATGTCGGAGTAGAGCCCTCGGTTACCCTTAGGGCGATCCCGCCATTTTCCTTGCTTGCCTCGATCTCCTGGTCGATCCTGCCATTTATTCCGTGGACAAATACATTATGAATGTAGATATGGTTTACCGCACCGATATCATGTGCCTCGACCAGTATGCCCAGTTTGAATGAAATGTCCCGGTGAGCCTGGCCAGGCAGCGTCGCGTTGGCGTAGGCAGAGGTGTTGGAAGCTTCCCACGAACTCAGGCTCGCGCCTCCTTCTTCGCTGCCGTTGTAATTGGTTACCTCTATATCCCTGATTTCCCAGAATTCCTGATTGTAAAGATATATGGTCCCATCTGCAACCCCTGCGCCGTTTATTTTCGGTCGGGCTCCGGTTCCGTAGCTTCCGATCACAATGGGACTGCCCGATGCACCGGATCCCAATGGATGAAGCCGATTGGTCCAGCTGCCCCCCGCTTTAAAAAGAATCTGGTTTCCGGCAGAAAAGGTTGTTGCATTGACCTTGGAAATGGTTTTCCATGCGCTTGAGGAACTGGTGCCGCTGTTTGCGTCGTTTCCGGAAACATTGTCTATATAATAACTCGTAGTCACTGTATTGATGTGACGCCCTGAATATTTGACTGTTCCGAGCGCTCGGAAAGCTGCGGATCAGTGAGCTGGGCCTTTTGGCATCCGGCCATTATCGCCATCGCAGCAAATGCGATCCATTTTAAGTTTGTTTTCATGATATTTGGTTAAAAGGTTTCATGTTCAACGGCTCCCGCAAAGATTCAGATGCCGGGACGGTTTAAGCAGCAACCCTCCCGAAGGTTAAATCAGGAAAAGTTGCCGCGAATCAGTTATGCTTCCTTAAGCAGGTGAGCTTATTGTGGATAGCCGGGATTCTGGCCGAAGTCTCCCTTGCCCTTCATGTTGTCGATTTCGGACTGCGGAATCGGCCATCTAACGTGGAAAGGCTGAATCCCGGTCCTGCCCTGAGCGGCACCGACTGCAGGATCACCGGAGTTGAGCTTAACACGCTCGATGAGTTTATCAAGCCTCTTCAGTGTATACCAGCGCTGCCCCTCAAAGGAAAGCTCCCGCGCATCCTCATCCAGAATTAGGTCAACGGTAACCGGTCCCGTGAAAACACCAAGGCCGGCGCGTTCCCGAATCGCGCTCATATATTTTACAGCAAGCGCGTCAGTGGCTCCTCCTATGCGCATATGCGCTTCAGCGCCGATAAGGTAGGTTTCCGCCAGGCGGTAAATAATAATATCCTTGAAGCTCTGAGCTTCATTGGGGGCAAGTTTTGTCCACTGGTCGACGTATTTGAAGCAGGCCGGATACAGCTGGTCAAAATATATCGCTGAATTGGTATTGGTTACCTTGCTGCCGAGAGTTTTTCCTGCAGGCAGTGTTTTTGGGTCATCATAAACCCAGAATAAGTTATAAAAAGCCGCAAGGCGTTTATCTGATGCTGAATATAGCCCGATAAGATAGGGATTTGGATAGGTTCTGCCCCATGCGG
>SEAD01000167.1 GCA_004173355.1 Chitinophagaceae bacterium
CATAAGCGCGATCATCACCAAGAGACCCGCGGCAATCGCTACACCACCTCGTAGGCAGATGTCTCGAAACTCACAAATAACAACCCCGGATCCCACCCCACCACCACAACAACAACGACATAGACGTGAAGAATCGCGTTCTCCTGATTTAGCATCACAACGTCGTACTCGTACTAGAGCGAGTAGCATACCTCATATACAACTGGATGGTAGATTATTGTTCGCGTATCATTAGACAGAAGAGTTCACTGAGGAAGAAAGATAGATTCACCCTCATTAGGCGAATTCCTTTCACCTAATTTAGAAAGAACAGCGGACGAAAGAGCGAAGATTACTATGGAATTGCATCATATGAGCTTTCGTACTGCCATCAACAAGCAAATCGCAGCATGGATATATGCTTTTATATGCGACCCTGAATCTCAATTGGGTAGTTATCATGGGTTTGCGGAATTACGAAATATTAAGAGCAACGAAGACGCCAACAATTACGTCAATGTCATCCATCTCGATGCTCAGGGTGGAAAAAGATGGGCTGAATCTCCAGGTGATGACAGGGAATGAGCGGCCTTTTAAGCCGGGAGACCTGCTGCGACTGCATCTGCCGGGCAGTGGTTTCCACATTTTAGGCTGAAAACCCCGGTGCAAAAAATCCTCAGATAGCGTATTTCTGACATGCGTTTTGGGAATATAATACCCATAATTACCGTTTTGTCAGTAAAATTTTCAGTCTTTCCCCTTAGTCCTGGCTTATTTCCAATGGCATATTTTTCGTTGCAGGTAGGTGAACGTTGTTATGGCAGAAAATTATAAACTTAATTTCTTGCTATGAAGAATCGTGTACCTACTCCAACCCCGTCGCTGTTTGTCGGCCCACCCGCCAGTGAAACTGCGATCTCGCGACTCGAAACCGTCCAGCAGATAACAGCCCTCGATTTCCTCCAGCACCTGCCCGATATTGCCTGGGTGGTGGATGAGGAAGGTCATCTCGTCAACGGCAATATCGCATTCTTCAAAACCTTCCGCCTCGACTCCAGACGATCCATGCATCAGCCGATCGCTTCGTTGATCCCTCCTGAAATTGCGGCCAGACTTTCAGTCCAGCACCGCACCGTATTCAATACCGGCCAGGCAGTAAAATCAGATATCCGTGTTACACATGGACAAGATGCGGCTATGACCTATCATATCCACCTTTTTCCCCTGCCTCCTGCGGCCGGGAGACGTATCCTTGCGGGCATCGCCTGCGTAAATAAACAAACCAGCGAACAACGTTTCAGTACGGTACATGCAACGATGAATGATGTGCCTTCGTTTGAAATAATCAACAAGGCATTGCAGACAGAACGGACCCGTATCGGCCATGAATTGCACGATAATGTAAACCAGATCCTGTCTTCTGCAGCGCTTTATGTAGACTCATTAAAACCTGTGAACGACCGGCAGACACTGATCCGGACCAAAGGCAGGGAGTATATCCTGCTGGCCATTGAAGAAATCAGGAATCTCTCCCGCAAACTGGTAGCGCCCTACCTGGACCAAAAATCCCTTTCAGAAAAAATCAGGGCACTGGTGCAGGATATCCGCATCACCACGTCCCTGCAACTGGCGTATTCGCCAGGATTCCCGCCGGATGATCTCAGCGCGGGAAAAAAACTGACACTGTTCCGGATCATCCAGGAACAGGTAAAAAACATCCTTAGCCACAGCAAGGCGACCGAGGCAGCGATTACGCTGGACAAAGTCGACGACCAGATCCTCCTGATGATTACAGACAATGGCATCGGTTTCGACCCGAAGCGGATGTCGAAAGGGGTTGGACTGGCAAGTATCCTGAACAGGGTTTCGCAGTATGGGGGCAAACTGAAAATCGATGCCGATCCCGGCAGCGGTTGCCGGCTTACCGCCACAATCCCGATGGACTGATCTTTTAACCATGGCTGGAAACCCCGGAACCAAAATATGGCCGGGGCTTTGCCTTGTGTAGGTGTAACTCCCGTATTAAATGCTTCTCCGTTCAACTGTCAGCCTGCTCAGGATTCCCTTTTCAATATTCCTTTCGCCGGTATATTTCTTTGCATTGTCTGAAGCCCCCGGACCGGTGTTGGTTAACGCAGTGCTCGTGTTTTTTATACTGCACCTGCTTGTATACCCGGCCAGCAACGGCTACAATAGTTATATGGATCGCGACACCGGTCCGATCGGTGGTCTTGAAAAACCACCCCCACCGTCCACCCAGCTGTACCATGTCACCATTGTACTCGACCTGCTGGCAATCCTGCTTGCATTCCTTGTCCATCCGTTATTCGGATGCCTGATGCCTCTTTATATCGGGGCTTCGAAAGCTTACAGCTACCGCAGGATCCGGTTAAAACAATATCCCGTCACCGGATACCTGCTTGTCATTGCCGTGCAGGGTGCATTTACATTCTGGCTTGTCTGGTTTGGCGTGGCATCCAACCCATCCTATGTACTGCCCTGGTTACCGATGCTTGCCTGTGCATTCCTGATTGGCGGATTCTATCCGCTGACCCAGGTGTACCAACATGCGCAGGACCGGCAAGATGGTGTGACAACTATCAGTTTCCTGCTGGGTTACCGGGGTACATTTATTTTTTGTGCCATCATGTATATCATCGCATGGACCATCCTTGCATTTCATTTCAGCGGGCAGGGAAAAATGACCAGCCTGTGGATCTTTACACTTTTCCTCATACCGGTGGTTGTACGATTCTTCGCCTGGTTAGGTAAAGTCTGGAAAGATCCGTCAGCAGCCAGTTTCAGGAATACCATGCAGATGACATGGACGGCGTCACTGGCCACCAACCTCGCATTTATCACCCTTATAATCCGTAATTATTTTGAGTAGGATTTTATCAATCGGTACTGCGGTACCACAATATGCACACGGGCAGACCCAGATCATGGAATTCATGCAGCGGGTTTATGCGCTGGACGAAACAGGCAACCGCAAATTGCGATTCCTCTACCGGCAATCAGGTATCGGTACCAGGTATTCAGTCATCCCGGACTACAGCCTGCCGGCAGAGGAATGGGAATTTTTCCCGGCATCGGAAAACCTGCAACCCTTCCCGGCACTTGAACAACGGATGTCGTGGTACCGTCGTCATGCAACACCACTTTCGATAGATGCCATCAATGACTGTTTGGGTGATCGCGACCCGAATTCCATCACCCACCTCATCACCGTCAGCTGTACCGGTCTCAGTGCCCCCGGACTCGATATCGATATCATGCGGGCAATGTCACTGCCCGTAACCACCCAGCGATACAGTATCAACTTCATGGGATGTTATGCAGCAGTGCAGGCATTAAAAATGGCCGATGCATTCTGCAAGGCCGACCCAATGGCAGTTGTGCTCATTGTGTGTACCGAACTGTGTACCCTGCATTTCCAGAAAGACCCGGTACCCGATAATATCACCAGCAGCATGTTGTTTGGTGACGGTTCCGCAGCGGTGCTTGTTGCGGGTGGCCCGGGTGAAGGTACAGCCATCACCCATTTCCATTCTGCCATCGCCGACAAGGGAATCAATGATATGTCCTGGGAAGTGTCGTCGAAAGGTTTCCTGATGACCCTCAGCAGTTACGTACCCGATCTGATCGAACAGGATTTTAATACGCTGCTGGAAAATGCATTGTCAACCGGCGCAGTAGGCCGCGATGAAATCGGAGCCTGGTGTATCCATCCGGGTGGTAAAAAGATACTTGAAGCTGTGGCGAAAAGTGCCGCACTGCCGGAAGGGTCGCTGACCCACTCATATGACGTGTTGCGGGAATATGGGAATATGTCTTCCCCCACCATCCTGTTTGTCCTCGGGAGGATGCTGCGGGAAGGCAACCATAATGGTAAAATAGCCGGTGCTGCATTTGGGCCCGGACTTACCATGGAAACATTTATACTTACACCATGATCGACCTTCGTCACCGACATGATACGAAAGAGTTGATGGATCGGGATGATATCCCTTTTGCCGATATGGCAAAAACATTAAAGGAACTGGATATCATCAACACCCGGCTGGGTGGGCACTCCATCACTCTCCAGGGCTTGCGCACACTGGCCGGAAGCAAAAAGGAATTGGTTATTTCCGAGATTGGTTGCGGTGGCGGGGATAACCTTCGTGTGATCCACCGTTACTGCCAGCGCAGGAATATCCGGGTCCGGATGATCGGCATCGATATCAATCCGGAATGCGTGCGGTATGCATCGGAGCGAAACAGGGACCTGCCAGCTACCTGGGTCTGCAGCGACTATGCTGAATGGAAGTACAGTGAACAACCCGATATCATTTTTTCTTCGCTGTTCTGCCATCACTTTACAGATCCGCAACTGGTGGCCATGTTGCGCTGGCTTGCTGCGAATGCGGGTACCGGATTTTTTATCAATGACCTGCATCGTCATCCGCTTGCCTACTACCTCATCAAATACATCACCCGGTTTTTCAGCCGTTCTTACCTGGTAAGAAACGATGCTGCGGTGTCGGTATCGCGTGGTTTCTCGAAAAAAAACTGGAATGATCTCTTCACCGCAGCCGGACTCAGCGGCCAGCAGGTCAGCTGGCGATGGGCGTTTCGTTGGCTCGTCATATTTAAAAACTAATGGAGTTATCCGGAACATATGATGTGGTGATCACCGGCGGAGGACTGGCAGGGCTCTCGTTATCCATCCTGCTCGCACAAAAGGATTATTCTGTTTTGCTGGTCGAAAAAGAACAATATCCATTCCACAGGGTCTGTGGTGAATACCTGAGCAGGGAGTCTGAAAATTTCCTGGCTTCGATGGGCATTGATCTTGCCGCGCTGGGTGCGGCACCGGTATCAAAGCTGGAATTCAGTACCGGCAAGGGTCGCAGCCTGCAGCAATCCCTGCCGTTAGGTGGTTACGGGATCAGCCGGTACCTGCTGGATAATGAACTCGCAGGTATTGCGCGGGGATTGGGTGTAACCATTCTCGCCGGTACCAGGACTACGGGGATCACGGAGGAACTTGGCTTTTTCCGCACCGACACTACTGCCGGTATTTTCCGGTCACGGCTTACAACTGGCAGTTTCGGCAAAAGGTCAAACCTTGATATCAGCTGGCAGCGTCCATTTGTGAAGGGCACACGTTTACCGTTGAATAATTATCTCGGCATAAAATACCATCTCGAGGGGGACTTCCCGGTTGATACTGTATCGCTGCACCTGTTCAGGAAGGGGTATGCGGGATTGGTCGCCATTGAGAACGGGCTTTATAATTTCTGTTACCTGACAGCTGCGGATAACCTGAAAAATGCAGGGAACTCGATTGAAAGGATGGAACGGGAAATCCTGGGCAGCAACCCGGTTATCCGTGATATACTTGCACGCGGACGCAAAACGGAGGCACGTCCGGTGACTATATCCCAGGTGAGTTTTGAAAAAAAGGAACAGGTGGAACACGGAATGCTGATGCTGGGTGATGCCGCCGGACTGATCGCGCCGCTCTGCGGAAATGGTATGAGCATGGCCCTGCACAGCAGCAAGATCAGTGCACAACTGATGGAGAGTTTCCTGCAGGGGGGTATGGACAGGGATGAAATGAACAGGCAGTATGTCCGGGAATGGAACCGGAATTTTTCGTCCAGGCTGACAACAGGCCGGCTGCTCCAGTCTGCATTGGCAAGACCATTACTGGCCAATAGCCTGGTAGGAATGGGCACCGCTTTTCCGGGACTCATCCGCCAGCTGATCCGGAGAACACATGGCAGGCCCTTCTGAAAAACAGAATGCATTCCTTTGTGGGGAATGCATTTGCGTTGTGTGGGGTTTGTTCAGGCGGCGAAAATATGCTACAAAGAGGTTTAATGGACTTAACCTAAGTCTATACGTAAGCGGCAAGTAAATTATAGTTGCCGGTGGCACGCAGTTTCGTCAATGCCTTTTCCTTGATCTGGCGAACCCTTTCAGGAGTCAGTTCAAATTTGCGGCTGATATCATCAATGGTCAGCGGGTTGTCGATCCCGATTCCAAAATAGTAACAAAGAGTTTCACGCTGGCGGGCAGTAAGGGTCTTCATCGAACGGCTGAGTTCGGTCCAGAGCGAATCGTGTTTCTCCACCTGCTCATCGGCTTCCTTCGCGTCTTCGTTCATCATTGTATCCAGCAGGCTGCCATCTTCATCCTGGGAAAAGGGTGCATCGAGACTGGTATGGTTTGAGGTCAGTTTTAATAAATCTTCCACATCGCTTTCATCCATATTCATCGCTTCCGCAAGTTCTTCGGCAGTGGGAGGGCGGTTCAGTTGCTGTTCCAGCACCACGGCCTTGTTCTGCACCTGTTTGCGGGAAGCCATTTTATTCATCGGGATACGCACCAGCCGCGCCTGTTCGGCGATTGCCTGCATGATTGTCTGGCGGATCCACCATACTGCAAATGAGATGAATTTGAAACCACGCGTCTCGTCAAATTTTTCTGCTGCTTTCATCAGACCAATATTGCCCTCGTTGATCAGGTCTGCCAGCGAAAGGCCATGCCCCTGGTACTGCTTTGCCACAGAAACCACAAAGCGGAGGTTAGCCTGCACCAGGCGGTCTTTTGCACGCTGGTCGCCCTGGCGGCTGCGTGTGGCAAGTGCAGTTTCCTGTTCGGTGTTCAACATCCCGATTTTGCTGATTTCCTGCAGGTATTTGCCGATACTGGCTTCCTCGCGGGAAGTGATTGAAGCGGAAATTTTGAGCTGGCGCATTTTGTCTAAGGTTTGGATGATTTTGATTGGATAATCAAAGTAACGAAGGGTTGGGACCATGGAAAATAGTCGCTGCTTCCATTCATTTGTAATAGGCATGTTATCCGGGGTGTAGTAAATTCACTACACGCGGGCGCCGATAAGGCAGGGAATTTGACAGCATATTCCCGCTGTAGTTTTACTAATGGTTTTCCTATACCCTTTTTATCATACATGTTACCACATCGTTTAAAAGCAGTTTTGTTACTTATTTTTCTCTGGTCAGATACGAGCGCGGGCCCCCTGGCGGATTCGATTCCCGGCCTGCGGACGCCGGATAGTTCGGTCAGTTTCCTGGTGCTTGGCGACTGGGGCCGGAATGGCTCACCGGTGCAACAACGCGTGGCCGGAAAAATGGCGGAGGCGGCGGAGCAGGTGGGGGCCTCTTTTGTAGTGGTGACCGGCGATAATTTTTATGATAATGGTGTGCGGGACACGGCTGACGCCCAGTGGAAAACCTCATTCGAAAATGTGTACACTGCCCCATCGCTGCAGGTGCCCTGGTACGTGGTCCTGGGAAACCATGATTACCATCTCAATCCCGATGCACAGGTGATGTATACGCTGAAGAATACAAGATGGCAGATGCCACAACGGTATTACAGCGTGTCGGTACCGGTATATGGCGACACGCTGTTGTTCCTGTTCATCGATACCGACCCTATAGAAAAGGATTTCCTTGGCCGTGCCCACGACAGTTTAAAATACCCTGAGAACGGTGTGGCATTACAATTAGAATGGATGGAAAAGACACTGGCAGCCAGCAGGGCAAAATGGAAAGTGGTGGTGGGTCACCATCCTCCTCACACCGGGGGCGCGCGGCGGCATTCATCCCGCACCAGGAAAATGCGGTCGGTACTCCAGCCACTTTTTTACAGGCACGGAGTTGATTTCTACATCAGTGGACATGAACACCATCTTGAATACCTGAAACCGCGCAAGGGCCCGACACATTATATTATATCCGGTGCGGGATCAGAAGCACGGCATGTTGGCTGGCTCAAACGGTACCGTCAGTTTGCTGCCAGGAAAAAAGGTTTTGCATTGTTATCGATCGGCAATTCTGTTGCGCAGGTAAATTTCATCGACCAGTCCGGCAGGTTGCTGTTTTCCCGGCAGTTCCGCAAATAAAGTCACTATCCTGCAGGATAGTTGTAGAATGAAATCCCTGTACTGTAGCGGTTTTGCGCCGGATACGCAATTTTGCGCGTCTGAACCAAATGGTATAAATATTGGTTTAACGAACACAGAATTGTGTGTTATGAATCGAATTTTACCCTTCCTTTTCCTGATCTTCCTGTCCAGCTCCTGCAAAAAAATGTTTGTCTACCATCCCAATGAGGTTCGCCCCGATGAAACGGACATGAATGCGAAAAATATCGCAAAACTTGCAGCTGTTCCCCCGGCATCTTCTTTCAGTTTTATCCTTATCGGCGATACCCAGCGCTTCTATGATGAACTGGATGATTTTGTGAAAATGGTAAATGACCGGGACGATGTGACCTTTGTGGTCCTTGATGGTGACCTCACTGATTTTGGTCTCAATTTCGAGTACAACCAGGTTGCGCAACGGCTCAACCAGATCCGGATTCCCGTGATCTCAGTGCTCGGCAACCACGATATGCTGGCCAACGGTACACAGATTTTCCGGAAGATGTTTGGTCCCGAAAATTTTACGTTCTCTTATTCCAACACAAAATTTGTAGCGCTGAATACTAATTCCCGGGAAACAGATTTTGATGGTACTGTGCCGGATATAAACTGGATGCAGAAAGAGGTTGATGATGATGATGGCTTCACCAATGTGTTTGTGGTGTCACATGTGGCACCGTTTTCAACTGACTTTGACAAATCCCTCGAACCGGCATACCAGGAAGTGATCCGGTCAAATCCAAAAGCACGGTTATCCCTGCATGCACACGAGCACAGCTGGGCCCTTACCCAGCCATATGAGGACGATGTGGATTACCTCCAGGTCGGTTACACGGGCGAACGGAATTATGCGTTGGTGAGTGTGAATGGGGAGAAACACACGATCGAAAAAAAATACTATTGATGAGGTACCTGTTTTTCCTGGCGATCTTTCTTCAGGGTTCAGCTGCATGGGCGCAACCTGGATTGTCGAAGCGAAGATAGTGCAGCTTTTGAATGCCGTCAGACAGGCAACCCGCAATGATCTCAG
>SEAD01000296.1 GCA_004173355.1 Chitinophagaceae bacterium
ATATATCCGTGACGAAAAAGTAAACGGCCGTACCGAACATGTAATGCTCGATGCCGACGGCCCGGGTGTGATTGTGCGGTTCTGGCTCACCACGGTGGTGAAACCCGGGAAGATCAGGTTTTACCTCGACGGGTCACCCACACCGGCCATTGAATCAAAAACCTTTGATCTCATGAACGCCGGTCTGGCACTGGGTCCTGCCCTGCTGAACCCGCATTCGAGTTACGAACCCGAAGGAAAGGGTGGCAATACATTGTATTTCCCTATACCCTACGCGAACCACTGCAAGATCACCGTGGAATACCCGGACAGCTTGAGTGCAAAAAAATCGCATTATTACCAGGTCAACTACCGCAGTTATGCGGAGGGTACCAAACTGAGTACGTTCCGGATGCAGGACCTGCAGACTTACCGGAAAGAGATTGAGGCTACTGAAAAAATACTCTGGCATCCGGTGGTGCCAGCTGCTGCTGCGGTTAAAAAAAATATTGCCGTCAGCCCGAAAGGACAGACATCGGTAGAATTACCCAGTGGTAGTATGGCCATCCGCGATTTACAATTCAGCGTGCGTCTTTCCAAAGGGGCAGACACCGGCATCGCACTGCGTTCGCTGGTGCTGAAGATGGAGTTTGACGGCGAAGAAACGGTGTCCTGCCCGCTTGGCGATTTTTCCGGAAGCGGGTACGGCGGCAGGCCGGTGGCCAGCTGGTATCGCAGTCTCGACAGCAACCTGCTCATCAGCAGCCGCTGGGTGATGCCCTACCGGAAAAATGCAAAGCTGACGCTGGAAAATGGTTCACCGGAAATGGTCTATGTAAAATTCAATTCCACCGTGTCACCATGGACCTGGACCAGCACCTCCATGTACTTCCACGCAACCTATAAATCCGCGACAGAACTGTGGGATGCGAAATGGGACTGGGATCCGGCGAAACCGGCACTGGGTGTTGATAAAGCCCCTATTGAATGGAATTTCATAACCATCGAAGGCGGTGGACTTTATCTTGGGAATACGTTGGCGATTGATAATAAAATGCAGACCTGGTATGGTGAAGGGGATGCAAAGGTCTGGGTGGATGATGACACCTTCCCGTCTGAATTCGGAACGGGCCTCGAGGATTATTATAACACCTCATGGGCACCAGTGGTACTGTACCAGACACCTTTTGCCAATGCCCCACGCGCGGACAATGCAAGTTCTTTCGGTCACAATACCTTTACCCGCACAAGAAATCTCGATGGGGTTCCGTTCAGGAAATCCTTCCGTTATGATCTTGAAATGCTCAGCTGGGATGGCGGAACGATCAATGCAGCAGCGGTTACTTACTGGTATGGATTACCCGGTGCAAAAATTAAAAAATCAAACTGATGAAAAAACTGTCTGCCCTGCTGCTGATGCTCGCTGTACTGCGGGCCGGAGCCCAGACACCCGCGGCCGTCATCCCTGATTTTGAATTCAGCAAACCGGACGGCAGTGTTTTTAAGAAGGGCAATCTTACTGCCGGTAAACAGCGGTTTTTTGTGTTCTTCGATACGGGTTGCGACCATTGTCAGCATGCGATTACATTCCTCGACGGACACCTGGCGGAACTGGTCCCGGCAGCGGTGTACCTGGTGACGGCGGACCCGCAACCCGCCGCCGGTACTTTTCTTGCAAAATATGGTCCGCGGCTGCTGAAATCAAAAAACATACAGCTGCTCTTCGATACAAAAAACCATTTTATAACCCGGTTCACCCCGAGGAAATATCCTTCGCTGATGTTGTATTCGAAGGATTCAAAACTAGTGCTGTACGACGACGATGAAAAGAAACTTCCGGTGTTCCTTTCAAAAATCAGGAAGTAACTCAGCCACTGTATTTCACGAGGTCTATTCCAACCCCGTTGGGATCCGTTATAGCAAAATGCCGGTCACCCCAGGGC
>SEAD01000040.1 GCA_004173355.1 Chitinophagaceae bacterium
TAACCGCAAGTGGGGGCCTTTGGCCGGCGGAGCGGGAAAGCCATGTGGCTTCGAAACGGTATTCGGACTCAGGCCTCCTCTTTATGTATCTCCGAAGTAAAATGAAACTTAATATCCGGGTTATTCGAAATCTCCGTATTCAGGAACCATTCGCTTTGCGCCAGGAACACCATCTGGTCATCCTTATCCGCCGCAATATTCGTCTGCTTAAACCGCGCGAAATCTTCCAGCTTCTGTTTATTGGTGCTCGTCAGCCAGCAGGCTTTGTAAAAAGGCATTGAATTAAATACCACCGACGCACCATACTCATGCAGCAGCCGGTACTGGATCACTTCAAACTGCAGTTCACCCACACAACCGATAATCTTTTTTGTACCACCGTACTGGGTAAACAACTGCGCCACTCCCTCATCCGTCAGCTGCATGAGTCCCTTCTCCAGCTGTTTGGTTTTCATCGGGTCCTTGTTTACCACTTCCTTAAAGATCTCGGGGGAAAAAGAAGGGATCCCGGTGAAATAAAAATCCTCCCCTTCGGTCAGTGTATCACCGATCTTGAAATTACCGGTATCAAACAAACCCACCACATCACCGGCATAGGCATCTTCAATAATGCTTTTGTCGCGTGCCATGAATGAATAGGGATTGCTGAAGCGCACATCCTTGTCGAGGCGTACATGATGGAAGTATTTATTCCTTTCAAACCTGCCCGAACAAACCCGCAGGAACGCAATCCGGTCGCGATGTTTGGGGTCAAGGTTTGCATGGATCTTGAAAATGAAACCGCTCAGTTTGTCTTCTTCCACATCCACTTCACGTGTAGTGGTGGCGCGGCTTTTCGGGGTGGGTGCAATCCGGATAAATGTATCCAGCATCTCCTTTACCCCGAAATTATTGATGGCACTGCCAAAGAACACCGGGGCAACCAGACCCGCCTGGTAGTCTTCCACATTCAGCTGGCCATGTACCATATCCACCAGCTCCACGTCCTCACGAAGCTGTTTTGCATCCGTGTCACCGAGCTTCTGGTCCACGATCGGTTCACCAAGATCCGTGACCGCCAGGGTGTCTTCCCCCTGCCCCTTTGTATTGGCCGTAAACAGCACGAGGTTTTTATCATACAGGTTGTACACCCCTTTAAAATCCTTCCCGCTGTTGATCGGCCAGCTCATGGGATGCAGGCTGAGCTTGAGCTCCTTTTCAATTTCCTCCAGGAGGTCAAACCTGTTTTTACCATCCCGGTCCATCTTGTTCACAAAAACAATCACCGGCGTATCCCGCATGCGGCAAACCTCCATCAGCCTCCTGGTCTGGTCCTCCACCCCATTCACACTATCCACCACCAGGATCACACTATCCACCGCCGTCAGGGTCCGGTACGTATCCTCGGCAAAATCCTTGTGACCGGGCGTATCGAGGAGATTGATCAGCGTGTTGTTGTACTCAAAACTCATCACCGAAGTGGCCACCGAGATACCCCGCTGCCGCTCTATTTCCATAAAGTCGGAGGTTGCGTGCTTCTTGATCTTATTGCTCTTCACCGCCCCGGCCACCTGGATGGCACCACCAAACAGGAGGAATTTCTCCGTAAGCGTGGTTTTACCGGCATCGGGGTGACTGATAATCGCGAATGTGCGCCTGCGTTGGACCTCGTTGTGATACTTCATAAAATTCCTGCGCGACCGGGGCCGCGGTTTTTTGAGGCGGCAAAGGTAACAATTAGCGGCCAATCGGCTACATTTGCCCATGATCCGTCGCAGTTTCGGCATTATCGTCAGCAGCTTCAGGATGGCCCTGCTTGAGCTTTGGAAAAATAAGCTCCGGACATTCCTTTCCCTTTTCGGGATCACGATCGGGATTTTCTGCATTATCAGTGTCATGGCACTCACCAGCAGCCTCGAACAGAATCTCAAAAATGAGATCAACAGCATCGGCTCCAACACCCTTTACCTCGACAAGTGGGAATACACGGCAGGACCCAATGACCGCCCCTGGTGGTTTTACCTCAACCGTCCGGTGCCCCGTTTCGCTGAAATAAAAGAAATAAAAGAACGCAGTCCCGATGCCCGTTACGCGGCATTCCGCATACAGATCACTACCGAAGTAGATTATAGCGGCAACCAGCTTTCCGGCGTCAAGGTGTATGGCATCAGCGAAGACTTTTCCGGCATCCAGCCCCTTGAATATTCGGAGGGCCGTTATTTCAGCAATGCAGAGTTTGACCTCGGCACCAATGTGATCATTATCGGTAACGAAATAGCAGAACAGCTGTATGGCGGACCCGCCCAGTCACTGGAAAAAGAAATCAATGTCAAAGGCCGTCGCCTGCGGATTGTCGGCGTGATAAAAAAACAGGGTAAACAAATGATCGGTGGCTGGGATTTCGACCAGTCAGTGATGATCCCGTACCGGTATGCCCGTTCCATCATGAACGAAGACAAGGCCGATCCGGTTATCATCATCAAAGGCAGCGAAACCATGACCAGCAAAGCACTCAAAGATGAGCTCACCGGCACGGTCAGGGCGATCCACAAACTCAGCCCCACCAAGGAAGACGACTTTTCCCTGAACGATATCAGCGACCTTTCGGCCTCCATTTCCGAAGCATTTGTGAGTGTCAACATCGGTGGTTTCGCCATCACCGGACTGTCACTGATCGTAGGCATGTTTGGCGTTGCCAATATCATGTTCGTGTCCGTCCGCGAACGCACCAGCCAGATTGGCCTGAAAAAAGCCATCGGTGCCAAAAGACGGGTAATCCTCACCGAATTCCTGCTTGAATCCACCTTCCTTTCCATCATCGGGGGACTAATCGGGTTACTGCTTGTCTTTATCCTGGCAAAAGCCGTCTCGGGCCTGCTTCCCTTCCCCGTTTTCATTTCGCTGAACAGCATGCTGGTGGCAATCGGCGTCTGCATCGCCGTGGGTGTGCTCGCCGGCTTCATCCCCGCATCACAGGCCTCCCGCCTCGATCCGGTGGTCGCGATCCGGAGTAAATAATCACTTAATTTTGCGGAAATGCCTGTAACTATCCTCGCTATAGAATCTTCCTGCGACGAAACATCCGCGTCGGTCTGCGTGGACGGTAAAATCCTGTCGAATTTTATCGCCAACCAGGCGATACACGAACGCTTTGGTGGGGTGGTTCCCGAACTCGCTTCCCGGGCACATATGCAGAACATTGTACCCGTTGTCAGCGAAGCCCTGAAAACCGCAGGCATTTCCCCATCCGGCCTCGATGCAATTGCATTTACCCAGGCACCGGGACTGATCGGCTCATTACTGGTGGGTTCACAATTCGCCAAGTCCATGGCGCTGGGCCTTGGCAAACCCCTCATTGCCGTCCATCACATGCAGGCACATGTCCTGGCAAACCTGATTCCTGAACGACGCCCCTCCTTTCCCTTCCTCTGCCTGACGGTCAGCGGCGGGCATACACAGATCGTGCTCTGCCAGTCACCCTCCCGGCTGACGATCCTGGGGGAGACGATCGACGATGCGGCGGGGGAAGCATTTGATAAATCAGCGAAGCTCCTTGGACTGCCATACCCGGGCGGGCCATTGATCGATAAATATGCAAAGACCGGGAATCCGGACCGGTTCCGGTTTCCCGAACCCAAAATTGCGGGACTGGATTTCAGTTTCAGCGGACTGAAAACCTCCATCCTCTATTTCCTGCAGAACGCAGGAACCAGCCTGGTGTATAAAGAGGAATTCCGCGCCACGGAGGAAGAACGGAAAACATTTATCGAAACAAACCTGCCCGATATCTGTGCATCTATCCAGCAACGTATTGTAACGATCCTTCTCAACAAACTGAAAAAAGCAGCCGAGGAAACAGGCATCAACGAACTCTGTCTCGCTGGTGGAGTATCGGCCAACAGTGGACTTCGCGAGTCATTCGGGCAACTGGGACGCGACAAAGGCTGGAACACTTACATCCCCGCTTTCGAATATTGCACCGATAACGCCGCCATGATCGCCATCACCGGATACCATAAATTCCTCGCGGGCGACTTCGCACCACTCTCCGTTGGCACGGCTGCGAGGGCAGAATTTTAACCATGGGCAACAGTTATTTCCAGTTCAAACAGTTCCGGATCGACCAGGACCGCACAGCCATGAAAGTCACTACCGACGGGTGCCTCCTGGGCGCATGGGCGGCTTCAGTCATCGGGGAAAATGATGTCCCTGTAACCAGCTCCTCCCCCGCACAAAATCGCATCCTCGATATCGGTGCAGGTACAGGATTGCTGAGCCTCATGCTCGCCCAGGCAAGTAACTATTCCATCGATGCCATTGAAATCGATGAGCAGGCTGCGATACAGGCAGACGAAAATTTTGCAAACAGCAAATGGAGTGAACGGCTATCCATTATCCACTCCGATGTGAAAACCTTTGCCGGCGAGCAGGCCTACCAGGTCATCATCAGTAATCCACCTTTTTACGAGAACGAACTGAAATCGGGAAACACACCAAAAGACACAGCCCACCACGATGAGGGCCTTTCCCTCGCAGCATTGTTTTATGCCATTGACCAGAACCTGTCCGACGATGGAAAGTTATTTTTACTCCTACCGGTAAAACGGGAAGCAGACCTACAGAAACTCATGAACCTCTATGGGTTTTCCACGGACGAAAAAGTGTTGGTAAAACAAACCACCGCACATAGTCCATTCCGGATCATCATACTGGCATCCCGTGTGCAAAAATCCGGGGAAGCTTACCCGGCAAAGGTTTCAGAAGAATCAATAAAAGACGGAAACGGCGGATACACCGAATGGTTCAGCAACCTGCTGGAACCATACTATCTCGCGTTGTGATCCGGGATGCCTATTTCCCATCGGCATAATCCTGCAGGTAACCGAAGTCCTTCCCCAGTTTACCCGCAGCCGCCATCGTGGCGCGCTCGATGATCGGCGACCCACCTTTCACGAGGTCATCCAGGATAAATTTAATCAGCTGCTCCCCGAAATACCGGGATGCATCCCTCGGCAACTCATTGGGCAGGTTACCGACAGCCATTACATCGATGGAGTTGCCTTTGTACGGCGCCACTTTCTGCAGGCTTTCCTTGTCGATGCCATATACCGGATCCTCAATGGTCTGGTCACCCACATTAATGGGCACAGACCCATCGGCATCATCGGTAATATCAGCAATGGTCTGGATTATAAAATTGGATGACTGTGCATCGGTTTTTTCAAAAAGCCGCGGCACTGTTTTGTCCCAGTACACGCCGTTCATCAGGATATCCGTCTGTTCGGTATACGGGAGGAAACGCGATTTGTACTGCCCGGGATTGTCATGGAAGTCGCTCCTGCTATAGGTTCCATTATCCCGGTGTTCATACAGGTCTGCCCCTTTAAGATGCGTATAAACCGGGTAGGAGAAACGGCGTTTCAGGTAATCATCAGGTTCCACTTCATGGATACCCATCAGGTTCATCACTTCCACGATCCCATGTCCCACCCTTCCCGAACCCGTCACCGCAATCTTTACATTGGGCAACCGTATCCCGAAATAGGTATGGATCAGTTCACGGAAACTTTTCTCCTTGTACACCCGCCCGAGCCTGAATAATCCGGTGCGTTCACCATAAGCCATGATGCCATTGTGCGCCCCGACCACACCGGCAAAAAACCCGAATCCGATAATCCGCTGTCCGTCCTCATGTTCGAGGCATTCATAGTCAACCAGCCGGATATTGCTGTCAAGGATTGTCCGCAGCAACAACTGGTTGTGGGGTTGTTTTTTTTTGGTATGGGAGAAAAACAGATACGTCTTGCCAGCGATCAGCTGCGACGGGGGTACTTCTTTTATACCCAACAGGATATCACATTCGCTGAGGTCTTCCACTACCTCCACGCCTGCTTTCGTGTATTCACGATCAGTGAAACAGCGTTCGGGCGATGATTGTGCCACTACGGTCACATCCGGTGAATTTTTCTGGATCCATTTGCATTGCGCAGGAGTCAGTGCCACACGATTATCTGCCGGTATCTTTCCTTCCCTGATCAGGCCAATCTTTACCATCCCATTCTGTTTTACAACCACCGCGGGTAATCCGCAGGTGGTTGTAAAGTTAAATGGATTCACCGACGATCCCGCGGCTTTTACACAGGCATCATACCCGTGCTGATCGCGATCCGGTTCCAGGAATTGATGACCACCACAGCCATGATAATTTCCGCAGTTCCCTTTTCACCAAAATGTTTTACCGCTCCTGCGAAAACGGCATCTGACACGTGACCGGAAATTGCAGTTACCTGTTCGGTAAGCGCCAGCAGGGCCTGTTCCCGTTCATTAAAAAAAGGGGTATCCCTCCATGCACTTACCGTGTACAGCCGTTGTTCGGTCTCGCCTTTTTTGCGGGCATCTTTCGTATGCATATCGAGACAGTATGCACAGCCATTCAGCTGGGAGGCGCGGATCTTTACGAGCTCGGTCTCCAGCGGACTGAGTGAGGTACTGGCGCTGAGTGCGGAGATCTCCAGCATCTGCTGGTAAGCCTGGGGATACACTTTGAAAAAATTGAAACGTTGTTCCATGATTGATTTGTTTAGGACACAAATCTCCATGGGAAACAGGGTCGTTCCACTTAACCTGGATTAAGAAAGCTTTCTTTTGCCGCGGACTTTACTCAGGAACTCTGGTGTCATCCCGAGATAAGAGGCCAGCATGTACTGTGGTACCCGCTGCACGAAATCGGGATAACGGCTCACAAACAGGTGATACATTTCTTCCCTCGAACCAGTGAAAATAAAGTTTACCCGGTTGATGGCCGCTGCATAGGCGCGTTGCATCAGGATCCTGAAATAACTTTCAAAACGGGGAACCTGTTCAAACAGTTTATCCCGCTCCGGCAGGTCAAGTACCAGGACAACTGCATCGTCCACGGCATCGATGTAAAATCCGGAGGCCTTCCCGGTGTCAAGACTCTGGTAGTCGCACATCCACCAGTCAGGCAACGCAAACTGCAACACCTGTTCGGAACCATTGGGTTTTAGTTTGTACAACCGGAGTGAACCACTGAGCACGAAGTACAGTGAGGTACTGGGCTGGGATGGTTTCAGCAATACCTGTTTCTTCGGCAGTTCCCGGCAACGGACGGCTTCCGCTATCTGTTGGCCTTCTTCAACGGAAAGCTGTACAAAGCGTGCAATATGGCTCAGGAGTTTCTCATGCATAACGGGCGGGAATGGTTAAATTTGCGTCTGGCAAATGTACCGGACATGAAAAAATTCTTCTCCATCCTGCGCAAAATTTTTCTCCCGAAGAAAAGTTGTTGCCGTTAAAAGACGTAATATTGCCAGCCCAATCCGGATACGGAGCGGGTTTCGCGGAGTTAACAGGCCCAGGTGGCGAAACTGGTAGACGCAGCAGACTCAAAATCTGCCGCCGCAAGGTGTATCGGTTCGATTCCGATCCTGGGCACAGAAAAAGGGAAACCGGTTTATATCGGTTTCCCTTTTTGCATATTTCACCCACCTTTTTGCGCTGCACAGGGCCAGCATCGGAGTCCCATTTATTTCAGGACCCTGATCAGGTATGGATCGGTCAGTACATATTGTATTTCAAGCCGTGAACCTTTTGTGTATCGGGCACTGATATTGTCAATGATCCGGTAGAATGTCTGGCCGTCTACCACGTACTCCAGCAAGGCATCATTATGCGGTTTGTTCCTGTTGTACCTGCCGCCCGATTCATATTCCCGGACCGCTTTGACAATGGCCGTGGTTGTTGCACCGGGTGCTGTTTCTACCAGTTGCGCGGCGTGCTCTTCCCCTGTAACCATCATGACTATATACCCCGCGATAAGCAACAATAAGGGAATGATGACCAGCAACAACCACAGGTTGTTTCCCTTTTTCTTCCGTCCCTGGAAATCATTCATTTTTTTGCTGATATAGCCGGAACTGAACAACAGGGCATTCAGCAGCAGGCCAGCGCTTACCGTACTTATTATCGCGACTGCATCCGGGAATGCCTCATTCCTGTATCCGTAACGGTAGGTAGTGTAGTACCCGGTAGCCAGATACAGCAATACTACCAGGCCCAGCAACAGTTTATTCCGGTAAAATGCCAGGCAGCAGAAAAGGAACAGGGAAATACTACCTGTGATCATCAACACATCAAAAAACGTAAACCCTTCATTGAAGTACCCGTTCCTGCTGATATTATACGCAGCCCCTATTGCTAGAGGGGCAAGTATAGCCGAAGCCAGCAAAACAATAACCCTGGCCTTTTTATTCCACTGTTGTTTCCTCGTTTTCTTCTCTTTGCCATTGGCTGTCGGCACCAGTACAATCCCGCCCATGTACGCTTCATCCGCATGACACTCATACCCCTTCACATAACAGGTGTGCTCCTTTCCATTGACCCTGGTTGATTCATTATAGGAAACAAACCCACCGGATAAAGACTCGTTGGAAAAAGAAAGTTTCTGTCCGTCCCGGTTTACCGCCACCTTCATACAAAGTTCACACAGTCGTTCCGGGTACCGTGTGCTGTAAGGGATCTCCCTGTTGCAGGTAAAACAATTGCTGTCGTTTCCCGTTTCAGTTTTAGTCATTGGTAAAAATGTTTCGCCGGGTACAGAAATGACCCTCGCGATACTTGGGAAAATAGTTCATTTTTCCCTCAGGCCGGTAGCACAACAGCAATAATCTGCGCTAATTCTCTAATTTTATCCGGGATTTATCTTACTGACGGATAACCCACCAACAACTTGAAGAATTTCAAATATTACCTGGCCGCTATATCCGCTTTTGCTATCTGGGGTTCATTTGCGCTCGTGCTGAAACCGATCCATGACTGGCCTTCCCTCGATATACTTTTTTACCGGGTTTTTATCTGCGCGGTAGTGATGAGCAGTATTTCCCTTTTATTTAAACGGAAGAAATTAGCCGGGAACATCCGGCAGTTCAGGGAGCTGCCCGCAGGCAGGAAACGATCTATAGCCTGGCTCAACATCGCCGGCAGTGTGTTCCTGACTGCCAACTGGCTCTCTTTCATTTTTGTAATGAACCATATCAGCGTGCGCGCCACCTCAGTGGCTTACCTGATCTGTCCGATCCTGACCACCATCCTTGCGTTTTTTATCCTGCGGGAAAAACTGACGCGACTGCAATGGTTTTCCGTCGCGCTCAGTTGCCTTGCCTGTGTGATACTGTCCTACAACAATTTGCGGAACATCGTATACAGTACCGTAATCGGACTAACCTATGCCTGTTACCTTATCACCCAGAAAAGTAACCAGGGTTTTGACAAATTCCTGGTGCTGAATGTACATATGTTACTATCCGCCCTGGTACTCATCCCGTTTTTCCCGGCGTTTGCCGGACCCGTTCCGGTTGACCTGAAATTCTACGGGTTGGTGGCCGTTATCGCAGTCGCATATACCATCCTCCCCTTATTCCTGAACCTCTATGCACTCGGCGGGATCAATTCCTCATCCGTTGGCACCCTGATGAATATCAATCCGATCATTGTATTTGTGTTGTCAGTGGCAGTTTATCACGAGCCGCTAGATTCAGCGCAGGTCTTCTGTTATTCGCTGATTTTTCTTGCAGTGGTCTTATTCAATATCAGCAACTTCCGGCAGCTGCAGGGTAAAAAATCCGGACAAACTGGTGAGACAACCGCGGTGTAATCATCCACGGGGCTGCAAACCAACGTGACATTTATTGGGGAAGAGATCGCAGTCAGAAGCAGGGAACGTCAGGCCTTTTCATGCGAATACACCGCAAACAGCTTCCAGAACCGGCGAACGATTCCAAAATCAAAAGCATGTTTCTTAAAATCATTCAGCACGAGCTCAATCCGGGTGCCCGACACTTCATACTGGCCGATCATGATCTCCGGACCCGCGACATATAACCCGGGCTTGCCATCACAGAGATGCACATTCTCACGGGTCAGTTCCTCAAACACCAGCACATCATTCATCCGGTAGTCGGGGAGCGACTGGTGATGGGGAATATTATTATTAAAGGAAACACCCAACAAATTGTTGTTACTGGTTTCGGGTAAAACCAGCTTCGGGAAACCAGACACATCCTCAAAGGCCAGCTCATTCCGCACCCCACGCATAAAAACATTGTCACTGATAAACGGAACCTCGCGCAACTGCAGGTTGATAATCCGGTTTTCATCCTCCAGCAACAAATCCCCCTCGTATTGCAGGACCTCATTTACAGAAAGCGTATCAGAAACAAATTTATTTAGCGGTATGCAAAAATAATTGGCAATTTTAATTACAGTTTCCAGCTTTGGCTCCGCCCTGTTTTCCTCATACGAGGAGATATTCCCCCTGGTCAACTCAAATAAATCAGCAAACGCCTGCTGGCTAAGGTTTTTAGCCGTTCTTATCTTTTTTATATTGGATCCTGTTCGCAGCATAATGTTAAACGAAAGTGCAAATATTTTTACCCTAATGCAAATATTATTTGCAAATATAGGGTTTGTTCCCTAAATTCGTTTTAAAATAAACAATATCGATGGATTTCATGTCCACCATACAGGATTTTGCCATTCAGGCCGGTTGCCGGATTGTCTATCGTAATGAACAGACGGGCATCCTCAAACTCGAGAGTGAGGAAGACGGCATCCATAACCTGATCATCGGCATCGCGCCCCCTATCCTCATCATGGAGCAATACCTTTTTACATTCCGCGAGGATAATGTGGGGATGTTCAAACAACTGCTCCAGAAAAACCGCGACATGATCCATGGCGCCTTTGTGATCAATGAGGAAGGCAACAAGGTCCTGTTCCGGTACACTATGCAGCTCGAAAACATCAATTTCAATGAATTTGATGGCGCCATCAATTCACTGGGCCTGATGCTGAGCGAATACTATCAACAAATCATTAATTTTTCAAAATTGTAGTCTTATGAATCTTTTTAAACGAATCTTCCGGATCGGACAGGCGGAGATCCATGCTGCGGTTGAAAAAATGGAAGACCCGGTAAAAATGACCGAACAGGGTCTCCGGGAATTACGGGATGATCTTGCCCAGGCCACCGAGGCTTATGCCCAGGTAAAAGCATTGGCAATCCGTACGGAAAACGAACAGGTTATCTGCCAGAAAGAATCGCTCAACTACGCCGAAAAAGCTATCTTGATCATGCAAAAGGCGCAGCACGGCGATGTGGAAATCA
Organism: Chitinophagaceae bacterium; assembly: GCA_004173355.1. Lineage (GTDB taxonomy): Bacteria > Bacteroidota > Bacteroidia > Chitinophagales > Chitinophagaceae > JBEVJC01. The sequence goes on from SEAD01000040.1 coordinate 11,165, forward strand.
GCAAGGCTGAACAACTGGCAAGGGAAGCCCTGTCACTCCGCCGGCAGTATTTTACCGATGCGGAAAACCTCGGTGTACAGGTGATTGCACACCAGCAGAGCTCACAGGAAATGCTGGGTAATATCAGCATCCTGAAAGAGAACCTGGTCAAGTGGGAAAGGGAACTGAAAACACTCAAGGCAAGGGTGAAAGTGAGCAAGGCCACACAGCAGGTGAACAAACAACTGGCGCAGATGGATACCAATGGCACTATCGCCATGCTGGAACGGATGAAGGAAAAAGTGGAAGACCAGGAAGCCCTGTCAAAAGCCTATGGTGAAATAGCAAGGGACAAACACACGTTGAAAGATGAACTGGACAAAGTGCTCAAAGACGATACATCGACGATTGAAAAAGATCTCGCCGCGATCAAGACCAAACTGGGCATGACCCCATAGGTTCTTACCCAAAACCGGCAACCATTAAACCTTAACAGAAGTCCGCGCTGCGGACCGCCACCAAAACATCCAACCATTGAGCCTGACTGACCTGCTTTTCCATCCGCTCTCCAATGCCATCATGACCGTACTTACGGCTGTGACCGCGCTGTACTGGGTATTTTCCTTTGTCGCCGGCGACTTCCTGGGTGATATGGATTTTGCCCCTGAAATCGATGGCGCCGTGGAAGTAGATACCTCGGCCGATATTGATGGCGGCGAATCAGGGGCAGAGCAGGGTTTTTTTTCGAAAGCACTCGAATTTGTCAACGTAGGCAAGGTTCCATTCATGATCGTCTACAGCATATTCAAGTTCATCGCCTGGATCATTACCCTTGGCAGTTCACTTATTTTCCACCTGGCCAACTGGGGATGGAAATCAGCACTGATCCTGATACCCGTATTTTTCATCGCGTTCCTGGCCACCCGGTTCGCTACAAAACCACTGGTTCGTATGTACAAGACAATGGGATACAACGGAGAGGACTCGCATGACCTGATCGGACGGGTGGCCAAAATGCGCTCCGCCATCACCGGTGACAAAATCGGAGCGGCCGAGCTCCTGATCCGTAATGACCTCATCCGTATCAGCGTCAAGAGCAAAACCGGACAGCCTATCGAATACAATTCGGATGTGATGATCGCCGATGAATCCGTTGACAAACGATATTATTACGTAGTACCTGAAATAACACTCGACAATATCCTGGCAAAGGGCTGACCTGAAACGCGCCCGGGAAAACAATTCCAGAACTGATTACATAACCATCAACCCAACCTTACCATGTTTGACGCTTTAGGAGGACTCACAGTCATTATCATCGGAAGCGTAGCCTTCCTTTTATTCATCATCCTGGCCGCATTCGCGACTTTCTATAAAAAGATCCCGCAGGGAAAAGCAATCGTACGCACAGGCGTGGGCGGTGGGAAGGTCGCATTCAACCAGGGTATGTACGTAATCCCGATCCTCCACAAAATGGAGATCATGGATATTTCGGTGAAAAAACTGCAGATTAACCGGATGGAACAGGAAGGCCTGATCTGTAAAGACAATATCCGGGCAGATATCAAGGTGGCATTCTTTGTCCGTGTCAATAAAAGTGTAGACGATGTACTCAACGTGGCGCAGATCATCGGTACCGAACGTGCAAGTGATGGCGAGACACTCACCACCCTCTTCGAGGCAAAATTTTCGGAGGCCCTGAAAACGGTTGGAAAAAAATTCGACTTCATCGCCCTCTATGAAGCACGCCGGGAATTCCGCAACGAGATCCTCGATATCATCGGCACCGACCTGAATGGTTATATCCTCGACGACTGCGCAATTGACTACCTCGAACAGACAGAAATGAAATTCATGAGCCCGGGAAATATCCTCGACTCAGAAGGTATCCGCAAAATCACGGAACTGACTGCCGCCCAGAACATGAATGCCAACCTCATCCGCCGCGAGGAGGAAAAGGTGATAAAAAAACAGAACGTGGAAGCACGTGAAGCGATCCTCGAACTGGAACGCCAGCTGGCCGAAAAAGAAGAAAAACAAAAACGCGAGATCGAAAACGTGAAGTCACGCGAGTACGCCGAAATCCTCAAAGTCCGCGAAGAGGAACGACTGAAATCCGAAACCGTACGGATCAAAACCGATGAAAGTCTCGCCGTACAGGAAGAAAATAAACTGCGCCAGATCATCATCGCAGCCAAAAACAAACAGCGGACCGACGCAGTGGAAACAGAACGTGTGGAAAAAGACCGCGCACTCGAAGCCACTGAACGCGAAAAGATCGTAACCCTTGCCCAGATTGAAAAGGAACGCAATATAGAAGTCGAACGCAAAAATATCCAGGATGTGATCCGCGAAAGGGTGAAACTGGAAAAAGGGGTCACTGAAGAACAGCAGAACATGAAGGATATCGAATCTTTCCGTACCGCTGAACGCGACAAATCAGTAGGTATCACCGACGCAAGCCGTGTCGCTGAAGAGAAACTCATTTACACAGTCAAAGCCGCCGAAGCAGAGAAAAAAGCCGCCGAAGAACGGGCGAAACAACTCGTGATCGACGCGGAGGCGAAAAAAGAAGCCGCCACCAAGGAAGCCGAAGCGCGCAAAGTACTTGCAGAAGCAACTGCCCGTGAGGAAGCAACAATTGGTCTCTCTGAAGCAGAAGTGATGATTGCAAAAGCGGAAGCGGCCGAACGGCAGGGTATGGTAGATGCTGGTATCGTTGAAAAAATGGCCGAAGCAAAACGGAAAGAAGGACTCGCCGAAGCGGAAGTGGTACGTGAGAAATCATTCGCCGAAGCCGCAGGCATCGAACAGAAAGCCGAAGCCATGAAGAAACTGGATGGGGTTGGCAAGGATCACGAAGAGTTCAAACTCCTCCTGCAAAAAGACAAGGATATCGCACTCGCCCATATCAATGTCAACAAGGACATCGCGGTCGCGCAGGCCGATGTACTGGGTACTGCACTGAAGACGGCAAAAATTGATATCGTAGGTGGCGAAACCATGTTCTTCGAAAATATCGTGAAGCAGATCTCCAATGCCAAAGGATTTGACCGCCTGATCAACGAAAGCGAAAACGCAACAGCCATCAAAAACGCAATCCTCGATGGTGACGGCAACCCGCTGGAGAAAATCAGGACCTTTGCAGAGAAATACAATATTTCCAGCAATGACCTTAAAAACCTGACCATCTCGGGCCTCCTGCTGAAGATGCAGGCCAACAGCTCAGAAGATGACCGCACCTCGCTGTTCGATCTGACCAGGATCGCCAACAGCCTTGGGTTGTCAAACAAGAAACTGAATTCCTAACACGTGAAATAAACAGTAATACAGGTCGTAGTCCCCGTGACTGCGGCCGGTATTATCCGTTTCCCTTGTCAGTATATGGAAGTAAAACCTACAGGACAGGCTCCGGGACTGGATTCCGGCACTTATGGCATTATCAGGGGCCGGCTGGAAGAACAGCGGACCGATCTCGCGTCGCGACTGGCCAGACTCAATACCGCCCGTCATGAGATCTTCAGCTCGGGGGGATTTGAACTGATCGCCAACCAGCGCATCACCACCGAAAACCACGGCGTGGCGCGGGGACTGACCGCACTCGGGGACCTCTGCATCTTTGGCTATAATGTGCAGTTTGGCCTGAGGGAGGATATCCGCCTCAGTGATGTATTCAGTATCTACCGTTTCACCAGCGACCATTTCGATCCGCAGCCACTCACCCTGATCGAAGACCCGCAGTTCATCACCGACTTTACCAATCTCTACAAGTACTACCGCGATTCGCTCTTTGCAAAATTCATCAGCAGCGGCACTTACCTGTACATGATCTTCCAAACCAGCAAAAACACCGACGACCGTAAGGCGTTCAAATGGCTGGTGAAAAATAATACGCTGCAATATATCGACGACCGGAGCCTGCAGGAAGTAAACCGTGCACCGCAGTTCGACTTCCAGTGGACCCGCACCAGCCTGGAAGACCGCCGTCTCGGTGTACACCCGCATATTTCCATCCTCGATAAACTGTTTATCGAAGCGATCGGTGGCGATATCACATTCAAGATAGAAAACAATACCGCAACAGGAAGGGGGATCTACCATGAGCCGGTGATGAACAAGGACCAGCAGCTGGATGATGCCGAATATTACTATGCGGACCTCGGCAACCTGCTTGCCATCAAAATCAGGCCTTACCAGGAAGAGGCACGTGCTTATATCTACAACGTCCGCACACGTGAAGTGCAGCCCATCAAAACCTTGCTGGACGCAGGTATCCTGCTGCCTGATAACCAGGGCGTGATTTTTCCCAATGGATACTACCTGCAGAACGGCGAATACCGGATTTTTGAAACGGACCTGGCCGGACTTGAATTCGTGCGCAGCATCCCGTCTCCGAACGGTGAGGATTTTATGTATGTGTTTTACCATACCGGCATGAATACATACGTGCTCATGTCATACAATATCATTTCACACCAGGTCGAAACGCCGATCACCTGCAACGGCTATACCGTTTTCCCCGATGGGAAACTGGTTTATTTCCGTTCGGAAAACGAACCCGTGCGTCATCATCAGGTACAGATCTGGGAGACGCCCTACACCGCTGTGCTGCAGGAAAATACCGGCATGCAGGATAACGTGCTGTTCAAAATCGGCAACAAGGATATCGTGAGCGCAATGTCGGAAAGCCATGAAATACTGCAGTTGCTCGGTAAGGAAGACTCCTTCTCGCGGTTGTATGAAGACATCAGCAAAAAAGCAAATGACCTGCTCGACTCCTATTTCTGGATCGCCGACGAAGCCACCTTCAACCTCGCCGCCCCACTGAAGCAGGTGCGCGATATTGCTGCCACCGCCATCGACGAATTCGCCCGCGTGCAGGAGCAACGCCAGCATGCCCGCGACTCAATGGCTGCCATGCAGAAAAAAGTGGACCAGCTGGTAGTCGATATAAAAAATGCTGTGATCGTGTCGCTGGACGAACTGGTGAAACTGCTCGCTTCGGTGCGCACCATGCAGGGAGCCGTGATCGATCTTGGCAATGTCAGGTACATTGAAAGTGCAGCCGTGACACAACTCGGCGAAACGCTCGACAAATACAATGGCGACCTCTCCCAGGATACCATCAACTTCCTGCTGAAGGAACAGTCGCTCCTGCCCTACGAACAAAAGGTCAGCGCACAGAAAGCCGCCGTGGCAAAGGTCACAAAAGTGATCGAGGCAAAGGACATCGATGCGGGCATCAATGGTATCGCGGGGGAACTCGAGATGCTGATCGATATCCTCAACAGCCTCAAAATTGAAGACAGTACACAAAGCACAGGGATCATCGAAAAGATCTCCCTCATTTTTGCCTCACTCAATGAAGTAAAGGCCGACCTGATCCGCACCACTACTGCTCTGCGTGAAAAGGAAGCGGGGAGCGAGTTCCATGCACAACTCACCCTGCTGGAGCAGGGCGTGGTGAGTTTTCTCGACCTGTCCACCAGTCCCGATAAAGCAGAAAACTATTTCACCAAGGCCAGCGTGCAGGTGGAAGAACTGGAAAGCCGTTTCGCCGACTTCCCCGAGTTTGTGGTTAAAATAGCCGACAAACGGGATGAGATCATCCGCGCGTTCAATGTCAAAAAAGAAATGCTGGTTGCGGCGATCAACAAACGCACCTCATCCATTGAGCAGATCGGTCTCCGTGTTTTAAAAAATATCGAAAACAAAGCTGCGTCTTTTGACAGCCGTGAACAGATCTATGCATTCTTCTCCGCCGACCTCATGATCGGCAAAGTGCGCAGCCTCGCGGCCGAGCTTGCCACACTCGGTGACGTGGCAAAAGCGGAAAACCTGGAAAACCTGCTTAAACTCTCACAGGAAGAAGCAATCCGCACGCTGAAAGACAAAACCGAACTCTTTGTAGATGGACAGAATATCATTGCCCTGGGCGACCATAAGTTTGTGGTCAACAAACAGGTGCTGGACCTCGGCATCGTGCGCCGTGAAAACAAACTTTTTTACCATCTCAGCGGTACAGGTTTTTATAAGGAAGTAAACGCAGAGGAACTATACAGGCACAAAGAGGTCTGGGAACAGGAGATCATTTCAGAAAACAACCAGGTGTACCGTGGCGAATACCTGGCCTGGGATGCTTACCAGGCCGGCCTTTCGCAGCCGGCGGGCTGGGATGCTGCCGCTTATATAAACGAACGGGTCGAGCGGGATTATGCCGCCGGTTATCTCAAAGGTGTGCACAATACCGATGGGCTTGCCATTTACATCCAGCTGAAATCGCTTGCTGACGAACTGGGTATCCTGCGTTATCCTCCGGCAGTACGGGCTGCGGCACACCGTTTCTGGTTTGCACTGGATGAACCCACACGCCAGAAATTACAGCAACTGACCAGCGCGGCACAGTCCATCGAATCCAGTTTTCCCGGCAGCCGCCAGTACCAGTTTGTAACCGATGAAATCAAACGGCAGTTAAACGCCACTCCTTTGCTCACCACCCTCACCGCGTATCCCGGAGAGATCGCCGGGTACCTGTACCGCGAATTTTCCACCGCAAAAGTTTTCAGCGCCAGCCAGCAGGCAATAGCGATCAGGAAAGCATTCAATGATTTCCTGGTCCGTGGTAAAAAACTCGAACTCTTCCGCCAGGATACTGAGCATCCGGCATTCAGCATAGCTGAACGAGCCATGGTGATCGAGAACTGGGTGCATGCATTTACCATTCAATCCGGCACCAGCAGTTTTTATATTCCCGAAGTGGTTTCGCTCCTGCTTTTCCGCGATTATAATTTCCATGAACGTACAGCCGATGCACACCGGACGGTCACCGGCCTGAAAGGCACCCATCCCGTAATATATGAACAGCAATACCAACTGGACTTCCATGCCTTCACGGAAAAAATGGCCGTATACCATGATACAGTGGTACCGGCGTTTACGGCGTTTAACCAGCTGAAATCGAAATTATCCGCAGCCTACCGGACGCAACTCAAAATCAGTGAATTCGAACCAAAGGTGCTGAGTTCGTTTGTCCGTAACCGGCTGATTAACGAAGTATACTTCCCCCTCATCGGAACCAACCTCGCCAAACAGATCGGTAGTGCAGGTGATGATAAACGGACCTCCAGGATGGGGATGCTGCTGCTGATCTCACCTCCCGGTTATGGTAAGACAACGCTGATGGAATACCTGGCAAAAACCATGGGACTTCATTTTGTAAAGATCAATGGTCCGACCATCGGGCACAGCATTACTTCCATCGACCCGGTGGAAGCGAGTACATCCGGTGCCAGGGAAGAACTGAAAAAAATCAACCTTGCGCTCGAAATGGCGGACAACGTGATGTTGTACCTCGACGATATCCAGCACTGCGGTGCGGAGTTTCTCCAGAAATTTATTGCGCTTGCCGATGGCCAGCGGAAGATGGACGGAATTTTTGAAGGCGTCAGCCGCACCTATGATCTCCGCGGCAAACGTTTCTGTATTGTAATGGCCGGCAACCCTTATACGGAAAGCGGCGAGCAGTTCAAGATCCCTGACATGCTGGCCAACAGGGCCGATGTGTATAACCTGGGTGACGTGATCGGGTCGACTGAACAATTGTTCAACCTCAGCCTCGTGGAAAATGCGGTAGCCGAAAACCGATACCTGCAACGCATCACCAACAGGAGTTTTGATGACCTGTACAAACTGGTCAGCTATATCGAAACCAGTTCGGAGATGCTGCCTGCCCTCGAAGGAAACTATGCCGGCCAGGAAGTGGAAGATGCCATTGCGGTGCTGCGGCATATCATGGCCATCCGCAACCTCGTGGTCAGGGTCAACCAGCAATACATCGCGAGTGCCGCAATGAAAGACCGCTACCGGACAGAACCCGCATTCAAACTGCAGGGATCTTACCGGAACATGAATAAAATGGTCGGAAAACTCGTGCCGCTGATGAATAGCGCGGAAGTAGATACCCTGATGTTGTCCCATTACGAAGGCGAATCACAAACGCTCACTTCCGATGCCGAAGCAAACCTGCTCAAACTGAAAGAACTGATGGGTAACCAGGACGCGAAGGAAAAGGAAAGATGGGAACAGATCAGGACAATTTTCCGGAAGAATAACCGCTTTGGCGGACTCGACGGGGCCGATACATCCGGACAGATGCTGGTGCAGCTGAGTAGTTTCAACGAACATCTTGAAGCCATCGCAGCCGCCATCAACCAGGCAAAAGGCAGTAAATGATCAACGGGGTCAACGTTTTCAGGCTACCTAGATCTTGAGATGTTTGATCGGGGGACCGACGCTGTGGAAACCATGTTGGTTGCGCAGTGCTTCCCTTTCCTGCTCGGTGGCATTCTTCAGCTTTCCTTCCGAAGCAAGTTTGAAGAACGCCTCCATCTTCCCTGCGGGCTGGAAACCCATCAGCAGCCGGGCTTCACCTTCGCCGTTCTTGTGGAATGCATGGGGCACACCACGGGGTCCAAATACAAAATCACCTTTTGCGGCGGTGAAATCTTTTCCGCCGACGCGGAACAGGAAATCCCCTTCGAGCACGTACCACCATTCATCCTGCTCATCATGGATATGGTAGGAAGGTCCGCCTTCTTTTACCCGTGTAGACTCAAAAATGTATAAGTCATTATCAGTATCGGTACCCGCCACCTTGGTATAAAAGGTATCACCTTCCATAAGCGACAGGGGAAGCCCGGCCCTGTCCTTGCCGCTGGCGATTTTAAACCCGGTTTTGTCACGTGTGAAAACACCGGCGAGTGCCCTTACAGGCAGCATAGCCAGTGTGCCGGCAGTCGCCAGCAATCCCATAAATTTCTTGCGATCCATAGTTGTAGTGTTGAACAGGAAATTACAGTTATTCCCTGCACCGGACAATCACCTGTTCGTGGTACGAAAAAAGGCCACCCGCAGGCGACCTTCACTATCCATTCAATGTTGTGGTTTACACCGCAGGGGGGATCGGCGTCTGGTCGTTGGACGGGACCGGCGCCGGTTCGTATACGTACTCCTCCTCTTTCTTTTTCCTGCCGGTAATAAAGCGCCAGATGGCGCCACCAGCAAGGGCTATACCGAGAAAGATAAACTTTGCAAATTTTGCCAGCACTGCAAACAACCCAACTTTTGCAGCAAGTTTCCCTGCCACCAGGGTGCCAACGGTCCATGCCGCAACATTATCCGTACCCGAATCAAAATCGCTGTAGCGGTTGCCTTTCGTAAAACTCCCGATAGCCAGTACATCATTCATATGGGCATTGACACTGTCCAGTGAACCCATTGACGACACGGCCTGCATGATGAGTACCCCTTTGCGGCCAAGCACACGGATGTCATAGTTGAGCGTATTGTCCTCGGTTCCGTCGATTGAATATTCCTTCGCCCAGTGTAATACTTTTTTATCCTTGTCATAATAAGGCCTGGCTGCCCAGCCTACCAGGTGAAGCTGGTCAAGACCCAATCTGGCCCGCTCCTTATTTTCTTCAACGTTGCTTTCCTTTAATTGCCTGAGCAGGTCATCATAGTCCATATCGGCTGCTTCGCCGTCCTTCACATAACCCATCCCTTCATAAGTCACCACATATGCATAAGAAGAGAGTATCGCAAATTCATCAGCAGGCAGGATCAAACCGAGTACGGATGTACCGGAAGGAGGATTACCCCAAAGGTCTTCCACTACCCGTTTCGCATCTTTCGCACCAAGGAATTTAAAATTTGAAGGGATGTCCATCAGGATCTCACCATTTTCCAGTGTCACCTTTCCGGTCTGGTAGTGCAGTGTTTTTTCAACAGAGTCGATCCTTGCAAGGTAAGCGGCAACTTCGGCGGTGGAGTCACCCGGTTCTTTTGCCAGCGCGGCAAAACCCAGCAGCAACATGCTGCAGAGCAGGAAGTAATGTTTCATGGTGGTTGTCGGTTTTGGTTTAGGGCGTCAAGATAGAAAAATATTTGAATAGATTTGCCTGCCGGTAACTGCAAACAGCACCTGCTGCCATTTGAATTATGAAACGATCACTGATCTTATTTTTTTTCATCATACACAACTGCCTTCCGCTGAAAGCCGGGACTGACAGCCTCCTGCAACAACTGGCCGCTACCATGAAAAAATCAGCGACTTATGATGCGGCCAAGGAAAAACAGATCGCGGCACTGAAATCACAATTGGCTTCGTACCCTCCCACACAGGCCGATGCAATCTTCCGTCTCACCAACCGCATTTATGCACAGTACCAGATCTTCAATTACGATTCAGCTTTCCGGTATGCGGGACAACTGGTACGCCTCTCCAATACTTCAGGTAATAATGACCAGCAGGTACAATCGCGTCTCAACATCAGTTTTATCCTTCTCTCGGCCGGTCTTTACAAGGAGACCTTCGATTCACTCAGTGCCCTGCGCCGCTATTCCATACCCGACTCCCTGAAAGCGGGATATTACAGTCTCTGGGGACGTTATTACTATGATCTTGCGGGTTATGCCAATGACAGGTACCATTCGCTTGACTACGACACCATCGGTCACCGGTATATCGATTCCGCATTAAACTGGTTCCCCGCCGGATCATTTGAACATGATTATTACACCGGTCTTATCAATTACAAAAAAGGGTTTATCGAAATCGCCTTCTCCTGGTTTACCAGGATCCTGCAACGCCCTGCACTCAGTGACCATGAACTCGCACTCACCGCTTCCACCCTCAGCGGGATCTACCAGCAGAAAGGGAATACGGACGAATCGATCCGACTGCTGGTAGCGGCAAGTGAAGCAGATATCCGTTCCTCCACCAAGGAAACCGGTGCCATTTTCCACCTCGCCGAATTGCTGTATAAAAAAGGGGACCTCAAAAACGCAGCACTCTGCATCGAAAACGGTATTGCCAATGCCGAATCATACGGGGCACGCCAGCGGAAAATCCAGGCCAGTTCGATCCTCCCGCTGATCGAAGGCGAACGCATCAACGGGATCGAGGCGCAGCGAAACCTGCTGTTCAGGTATGCGGCAATCGTCACCGCCCTGGTCCTCCTGCTGGCACTCCTGGGTTATATCATCCTCAAACAAAACCGCAAACTTAAACGGACCCGGCAGGCGCTCACCGAAGCCAACGACCGGAAACAGGTGATCAACGAGGAACTCGCGCGCACCAATGCCGCCCTGCAGGTGGTCAATGAAAAAATGGAAGAGGCTAACAAGATCAAGGAGGAATACATTGGGTACTTCTTTGATATTGACTCTGCTTTTTTCGCGCGGCTGGATAAGATCAAACAGACTATTGACCAGAAACTGGCCGACCGCCGGTATGAGGACATCCGTTTTTTCCTCAATAAAATTGATGCAAAAAAAGAAAAACAGGACCTGCTCAGCAGCTTCGATAAAATCTTCCTGAAACTCTTCCCGCATTTTGTACAGGAAGTGAACGCACTGCTCCGTCCCGACGAACAGATCCGGCTGAAAGACCACGAGCTGCTCAACACCGACCTGCGCATCTTTGCGCTGATCCGGATGGGACTGACCGACACCGAAAAGATCGCCGGCATCCTCGAGTACTCGGTCAAGACAATCTACAGCTACAAGTCAAAAATGAAACACCGTTCCTTCCTGCCCAGCGAGGAATTCGAGGAGCGGGTCATGCAGATTAAAACGCTCTGACCATCGGGTGAGCCCGGCACATCCCTCCCGTCACCAACAAAACGAAGCCCTCACGGCTCCATTTTCATTCTATACTATATTTTTACAATATAAAAGCAATTCATTCATTTACAATGACATGGATTTTGGAAATTCCGGAAACCGGCCGGAATTTTTTCCATTATCGCTCTAAAACTTGGGTCGCGCAGTGCACCATCGTTCCTTTAGAACCTGACTGCTTAAACCCAAACTTGTCATATGTACAAAAAAGTAAAAATGGCCCTGGCGGTAACCCTGCTGGTGCTTTCCCTGGGCAGCTCCGCCCAGGACCCGGCCGTAACCGGTACCGTGCGCGACGATAAAGGTATCCCGGTTGCCGGTGCCTCGATCCAGCTGCAGGGCACCAGCCGCGGTACGACTTCTGACCCCAAAGGTTCCTTTTCCATCACAGCCCCGGCAAACGGGAAACTGCTGGTCACGTTCATCGGATTCGACAGCCTGCTGGTGGACGTCCGCCCCGTTCTTGACATTGTGCTCGTACCATCCACCACTACCCTTACCGACCTGGTTGTGATCGGTTACGGGACGCAACGACGTACGCAACTGACCGGCGCCGTGGCAACCGTCGGTGCAAAAGACTTCCAGCGGGGAGCCATCACCACTCCTGAACAACTGATCAGTGGCAAAGTGGCGGGGGTGTCCATCACCTCCAATGGCGGTGCACCGGGTTCCGGGAGTGTGATCCGCATCCGCGGCGGGGCATCCCTCAACGGGAGCAACGATCCGCTGATTGTAGTGGACGGTGTGCCACTGAGCGGCAACAATATCTACGGATCTTCCAACACGCTCAGCCTGATCAACCCGTCAGACATCGAATCATTTACCATCCTAAAGGATGCCGCCTCCACAGCCATTTACGGATCACGGGCATCGAACGGGGTCATCCTGATCACCACCCGCAAGGGACGCTCCGGAAAACCAACCGTCAGTTTCAACACACAGGTATCCATGGCGCGGCTGGCCAAAAAAATGGATGTACAGTCGGCCGGCGAATTCCGGCAGTATGTGGATTCGATCGGCTCCGGCACGTATGACAACGTGAACACATTCAAATCACTGCTGGGTGATGCAAACACCGACTGGCAGGATGAAATTTACCAGACTGCGGTGAGTACCGACAATAACATCAGTATCGCTGGTTCTGTCAAAAACCTGCCCTACCGCGTATCACTTGGTTACCTCAACCAGGACGGGATCCTGCGCACCGACAACCTGCAGCGGTTCACGGGTGGCATCAGTCTGAGTCCCCGTTTCTTCAACAACCACCTCAAAGTGGATCTCAACATCAAGGGGGCCTACAACAAAACCCGATTCGCAAATGGCGGCGCCATCAGCTCGGCCGTCTATTTCGATCCCACACAACCCGTGCGCGATCCGGCCTCGCCCTATGGCGGTTATTATGAGTGGGCAGCGTATGATGCAGCATCACAGACTTTCACACTCAATAAACTGGCACCCCGCAATCCCTCGGCCCTGCTCGACCTGTACGATAACCGCAGCGAAGTGCAGCGCAGTTACGGTAACCTGCAACTGGATTATAGTTTCCATTTCCTCCCGGAACTGCATGCCAACCTCAACCTCGGGTATGATGTGGCCAAAGGTGAAGGCAAAACCAATGTGCCTGTTGAAGCCGCACAGAATTTCCTGGAAGGCGGACAGCGCAACAGGTATTCCAATAAAATCAACAACAAAGTCCTTGAGTTTTATCTCAACTACAACCGCGACCTGAAATCACTGAAAAGTAATATCAGCGCAACCGCCGGTTACGGGTATTACAACAACGTATCGACCAACGATTTTTACCCCAACATCCGCGCTAACGGCGATACTATCCCCGGCAGCAAACCGATTTTCCGGATGGACAAACCAGAGAACACCCTGATCTCCTACTATGCCCGTGCGATCTATACCTACAACGACAAATACATCCTCGCGGCATCCCTGCGTACTGATGGATCATCCCGGTATGCACCGGATACCCGCTGGGGCACATTCCCGTCGGTGGGACTGACCTGGCGTGTCAACCGCGAAGCGTTCCTGAAGGAATCAAAAAGCCTCTCCGACCTGAAAGTCCGCGCCAGTTACGGTGTTACGGGCAACCAGGACGGTATCAGCAATTATCCCTACCAGCCGGTATACTCCCTCAGCAGTCCGGGTTCGGATGTGCAGTTCGGCAACACCTATTACAGCATGGGTACCCCGGCAGCTTATGATGCGGATATCAAATGGGAACAGACGTCCTCGTACAATATCGGGCTCGACTTCGGTTTCCTCAACAACCGCATCAGTGGTACACTCGATTTCTATTTCAAGAAAACAAAGGACCTGCTCAATGTAATCCCGGTGCCAGCGGGGTCAAACTTCGACAGCCGTTTGCTCACCAACGTGGGTAATGTGGAAAACAAGGGTGTGGAATTCCAGCTGAATGCCAACCCGGTTCGTACCAGTAAAATCAACTGGGATGTGAGTTTCAACGTAACCTACAATGAAAACAAGGTCACAAAACTGACCGCAACGGAAGATCCTGACTATGCAGGTACCCTTGTTGACCAGACACGCATCCACTCCGTGGGATATCCTGCCTATTCATTTTATGTATACCGTCAGCAATACCTCAATGGCCGGCCGGTGGAAGGCGTATTTGCCGACCTCAACGAAGATGGTGTGATCAACCAGCAGGACCTGGTGCATTATAAATCGCCGTTCCCGAAATTCTTCTATGGATTCTCCACGCAGTTAACCGTACAGAAATGGACCCTGAGCACCGTACTGCGGGCCAACACCGGCAATTACATGTACAACGGGATCTACACGGGTGCAATCAATTCAAATATCCTGAACCCGCTTGGTTATCTCGCCAACAGCCTGCGTGATGTATATAATACAGGATGGAACGCATCCAATCCCCAATCGGATTATTACATCGAGAACGCCTCATTCCTGCGGATGGATAACCTCGGGCTGTCCTACAATGCCGGCTCAGTCCTCCGCGACAAAGTCAGGCTCCAGGTATCGGCCAATTGCCAGAACGTATTCGTGACCAGCAAATACCGTGGCACAGATCCCGAGATTTTCGGCGGGGTTGACAATACGATCTACCCGCGTCCGCGCACGTTTGTACTCGGACTAAACCTTCAATTCTAACCCAACGATTGTTTTATTATGAATAAGAATATTGTAAAACAGGGTATGCTGGGACTGGCCACTGTACTGGCTTTCAGCTCCTGCCATAAAGACCTCGATCTCCGTCCGCTGAATTCAAATACATCGGAAAAACAATACAGCACCGCCCTCGGGTACAAACAGGTACTCGCAAAAGTATACGGCGCGTACAGTCTTGCCAGCAGCGGCGGTACCAGCGTACCCGACGTCAGCATCGCAGGCATCAGCGACCCGGCAACAACCGATTTCCTGCGGGCCTTCTGGAATATGCAGGAACTGACAACCGATGAAGCAATCTGCGCCTGGAATGACCCCATCCTCCAGGCATTCCACAACATGAACTGGGCTTCATCCAATATTTTCATCAATGCGCTGTACTCGCGTTCCGTTTTCCAGATCACCGTGGCCAATGAACTCATCCGCGAAAGCACAGATGAAAAAATTGAAAGCCGTGGCCTGAAGGGAAGCGAGAGTGATATCCGCAACTTCCGCAACGAAGCCCGGTTCCTTCGCGCTTTCCAGTACTGGGTACTGATGGATGCATTTGCCAATCCTCCCTTTGTTACCGAAGCAGACCCGATCGGGAAATACATCCCGCCGCAGATCAGCCGGGCCGAACTTTTCACGTATGTGGAAGCGGAACTCAAAGACCTTGAAACCCTGCTCCCAGCGGCGCATGCCAACGAATATGGCCGGGCGGACCAGGCAGCCGCACAGGCCCTGCTGGCAAGGCTTTACCTCAATGCAGAAGTGTACACGGGCACAGCCAGGTTTACCGATGCCATCACCTATTCGCAAAAAGTGATCAGTAGCGGGTATAGTCTCAAAAGCGATTACAAAACACTGTTCATGAGTGATAACCACCTGGACAACCCGGAGGTGATCCTTGCAATCCCTTATGATGCGATCAACAGCGCCAACTACGGTGGCACCACCTTTCTCACCTGCTCGGCACACGGAACCAATGTAACCGACAACCAGAAGTATGGTATCCCGGGTGGCGGATGGTTGGGTAACCGCAGTACCAAAAACCTTCCACAGGCATTCGGTGACTATAGCGGCAACGCTGATAAACGTGCGCTCTTCGGACCAGGTAACCTCGAGATCAATGATGTAATCGTCTTTAACGATGGCATCGGTGTATATAAATTCAACAACCAGACATCCGCCGGTACCACGCCACCATCACCCAATGGTGTGCTGGTGAGTGTTGACTTCCCATTATTCCGCCTTGCGGAAATGTACCTTGTGTATGCCGAAGCCGTGCTGCGTGGTGGCACGGGTGGCAGCAATGCCACAGCCCTCAGTTACTTCAACCTGCTGCGCGCACGGGGTTATGGCAACAACAACGGGAATGTACCGGCCATCCAGTTGCAGGATATAATCAGCGAACGTTCCCGTGAGCTGTACTGGGAAGGGTTCCGGCGGACAGACCTCATCCGCTTCAACCAGTTCACCGGCAGCTCGTATCTCTGGCCATGGAAAGGCGGGGTACGCACCGGCACCGGCGTGGATGACCGTTTCAATATTTTTCCCATTCCGGCATCCGACCTGCTGTCGAATCCCAACCTCACCCAGAACCCCGGTTATTAACGGACAAAACCAAACACATTATGCGCACAATATTCAAAACGATTTTCCTGCTGGCGATGACGGCCCTGCTGGTGCAATCGTGCAAAAAAGACGAAACCAGGTTTGAACTGCACAACGGAAGTTTCGAAACGGCCACGGCATTCACTGCTTCCGCACCCGCTATCATCCTTGAACCATCCAACGACAACGACACCGTGCTGCGCTTCAGCTGGCCGGTGGCCGATTTCGGATCCAATGAAGTGGTTTCATACAGCCTGGAGTTTACATCTGTGGGTGACACCTCGGCTGCCTACCACTGGGGACTGGCAAAAACATTTATCCTCGGCCCGGCAAAAACAACCCATGCATTTACCGGTAAGGAAATAAATAACTATCTCAATGAGATGGGTTTTGCCACCGGCACTCCCAATGATATTGTATTCCGTGTGAAGGCCGGAGTGATCCAGTACAACGGGGCCGCATCGTCCGTTCCCGCAGTGTACAGCAATGCCGCCGGGGTGGATATCAGCTCTTATGCCATGAGCCTGTATGTACCTGGCGATTACCAGGGCTGGTCGCCGGCCACCGCCCCGCAACTCGCTCCGGTCACTGGGCGTCCGGGCCTGTTCGAAGGGTTTGTGTTTATGGAAGCAGCCGGGCAGCATTATTTCAAATACACCAACGCACCGGACTGGAACCATACCAACTACGGCGATGGCGGCAATGGTACATTCAGTACCGATGGTGCAGCGGCGGGACTGTCGGTACCCGATGGCGGATACTATGAACTTACGGCCAACCTCAACAGCAACCGCTGGACTGCGGTGAAAACCAGCTGGGGTATTATCGGTGATGCAAGTCCGGGTGGGTGGAACAATGATACCCCGATGGTGTATGATCCGGTGACGCAAACCTGGAAAGTCACACTCGCCATGGTCAGCAATGGCTCCTGGAAATTCAGGGCCAATGGCAGCTGGGATATCAATTTCGGGATCGACAACAATGGCAGGCTCTTTTACGCAGACAATCCATTCTTCGGATCGGTGCCGCTCAACAACCTGACCGTTCCGGAAAATGGCAGCTATACCATCACACTCGATCTCCATATCCCCGGACATTACACCTACACCGCTGTTAAAAACTGATTCAACGCCGTAAGGCGAAGTATTTACTATGATAACAAATAAGCACATGAATATTTTTCCCGTGCTGCTCTGGATCCTCTTATCCTGCAGCAAAACGAACAGCCCAGGCACCACCAACCCTCCCGTTGATCCGCCACCGGCAGATCCGCAATACGGCACCCCGTTCAATGCTGTACCGGATCCGGCAGACGCGGCCATCTACCAGGTCAATACCCGGGCATTCAGTGCCAGCGGTGATTTCAGGGGAGTACAGGCACGGCTTGATTCCATCCGCGCACTCGGCATCAACGTCCTTTACCTGATGCCGGTCTACCCCGTAGGCACGGTGAAATCGGTCAACTCACCCTATTGTATACGGGACTATAATTCGGTGGCGGCTGAATTCGGCACGCTCACGGACCTGCGCAACCTGGTGGATGCCGCGCATACAAAAGGTATGGCAGTGATCCTCGACTGGGTGGCCAACCATACGGCCTGGGATCATCCGTGGACCAGTAAAAAGACCTGGTACAAACAGGATGTGAACGGCAATCTTGTACCACCTGCCGGCACAGGATGGAATGATGTGGTGGCACTGAATTTCCTGAACCAGGATATGCGGAAGGAAATGATCAGCTCGATGAAGAAATGGGTGTTCGAGGCAAATATCGACGGCTTCCGTTTTGATGCTGCCGATTTTGTGCCGGCGGACTTCTGGAAACAGGCACTTGATTCCCTGAAAAAAATCAGCACCCATAAATTGCTGCTCTTTGCAGAAGGAACGCGTGCGGATCATTTCATATCCGGGTTCCAGCTTAAGTATGGTATGGGTTTCTATTACACCATGAAAGAACGGGTGTATGCCACATCGGGTTCCGTGAAGGCGATAGACTCGGTCAATAATGCCGAGTACCAGAATTCGACATCGGCAAACCGGGTGGTACGTTATATTTCCAACCATGATGTCAATCTCTCGGATGGCACGGTCAGCGAGGTATACAGCAGCAATGCAGGTGCACTCAGTGCATTTGTGGTATCGGGTTGCCTGCAGAGTGTGCCGATGATCTACGCCGGGCAGGAGATTGGATACCCCGTGCGGCTGAATTATTTCAACAACAGCACACCGATCAGCTGGACACCGAATCCCGCACTCACGGAATCCTATAAAAAAATTATCGGTTTCCGCAACAGCAGCAATGCGCTGAAAAACGGCACGCTCCAGTCGTTCAGCGATGACGACGTGTCAGTGTTTACAAAAACGGCGGCTTCGGAAAAAGTACTGGTGATTGCCAGCCTGCGCAACACCGCAAAGACTTACAGTGTACCGGAATCACTCAGGGGTGAATGGAAGAACACGGCAGATGGTACATCAATCACAACCGGCGCCAGTGTGACCCTCGACCCGTTCCAGTATTATATCCTGTTGAAGAACTAGCGATAAGCAAGCGTTAGACAATCGGAGGGCCGGCAGTAATGCCGGCTTTTTATTTTTCCCCCAGCACTTCTTCCGCGTTGTAAGAAGGCCATGCACCTTTCTGTGTTGCCACAAAGGAACCCAGACGGCAGGCAGCTTCCACCGCCTGTTCCACCGGCCTGCCTTTCGACACAGAGTACAGGAATGCCGCAAGGAACGAATCCCCGCTGCCGATCGTATCTGCCACCTGCACTTTGAAACCCGGATGGCTCGCCCATTTGCCATTGTAATAAACCAGGGCGCCGTTCGCACCACGGGTGACCAGTACGGAATCGATCCCGAAACGGTCGCGCAGCAGGCTGACCTGGTCTTCCATATTTTGTGCGTCACCATACCAGCCACTCACCAGTTCAAGTTCCTCCTCATTCATTTTCAGGATATCAGCAGACTTCAACAGGGTTTCCAGTGTGTCCTTGTGGTAGTGCGGTGCACGGAGGTTGATGTCAAGGATTTTTTTGTTTGCATGCTCCAGCAACTCAAGCAGCGCCGCGCGGGATTGCGGATGCCGGGCCACCAGGCTGCCGTAAATAAAGTATCCCGACGCCTGCACCAGTTTGACCAGTGAAGGCAGCACCGTAATATGATCCCATGCAGCGTCTTCAGCAAATACATATTTCATATCGCCGTTCGCCTGGGGAATCGCATTGACCACACCCGTGGGGATGGCCGGGTCAACCTGCACATGGGTAGTATCCACATGCAGCGAGTGCAGGATCGATACCAGTTCATCCCCACGCTCATCCGACCCAAGCCGGGTGATCAGTTGCGGTGCCAGTCCCAGTGTGTGCAGGTGGTAGGCTACATTCATCGGTGCCCCGCCGGGCACGGCACCGGTTGGCAGGATATCCCAGAGGATTTCCCCGAAACAGACTACAGGTTTTGATTCTTCTTTCATATGACTTTCTCTTCACCCAAATGTAATAATTAAAGACTAACGGGATTCGGCAATTCCCGTCCCTCCGCAGCTGCAAGCAGGTTCATCGCTGCAACACGGGCCATGGCATCACGCGCTTCCACGGTGGCCGAACCGATATGTGGCAGCACAGCCACATTGGGAAGGTCGAGCAGCGGATTACCGGGATCCATCGGTTCGGGATTGGTTACATCAAGTCCAGCACCCCAGATCTGTTTGTCAAGCAATGCCTGGAGCAGGTCGGCTTCATTGTGTAATCCGCCTCGGCCGGTATTGATAAAAATGGAAGAAGGTTTCATTTTACCGAATACCTCTTTATTGAACAACCCGCGTGTCTGCGCGGTGAGTGTTGCATGTACAGACAGCACATCCGACTGTTCCAGCAGTTCATCAAACGAAACATACCGCGCACCCAGTTGCTGCTCAGCAACTGGATTGATATTCCGGTTGTGGTAAATTACTTTCATCCCATATGCACCCTGGCAACGTTTTGCGAGCTCGAGTCCGATGGCACCCAGTCCAAATACACCCAGGGTCTTACCCGTCAGCTCGACACCAAGATTGGAAGTGGGATCATAAAAACCCCATTTCCCGGCAGCGATCTGTTTATGCAGGTAAAAAGCTTTCCTTGATACAGAGAGCAGCAGGAGGAATGCAGTGTCAGCCGTTGCAGCGCTGAGTACATCCGGGGTGTTGCTCACCGGCACACCGGCACTGGCTGCGGCTTTCAGGTCTACATGGTCATATCCCACAGAATACAGCGCTACTACTTTCAGGTGACCGCAGGACCGGAAAAATGCCGCATCGAGTTTATTGTGACCGGCACTCAGCAGTGCTTCATGCTTCAGGCACTCAGCAATCAGTTCTTCCGGGGTAAGTTCGCGTTTCCCGCTATAGACAGTGAGCGTATGGCCAGCTTCGCGAAGAAGGCCGAGACCTGCTTCGGGTAAAACACGGGTAACGAAAATTTTCATGCCCGCAATTTACCACAACATACAGGTATAAAAAAGTTAAGGATGTTATCCTGCCGGTGACAGGTTAAACTTCAGTGCATCCTGGAAAATGCGCATTTTACTGTACAGTGTCTTGCGGCTGATCTTGAGTATCTCGGCCGCTTTTCTTTTATTATTCTGTGTTTCGTAAAGTGTTTTGCAGATCAGGTCGTACTCCGCTTTCAGTACCGCTTTTTTAAGGAACTGCGGATCATGGGCCTGGTACGAACGGACGGTTGCGGGTAAGAGGCGGAGCGAAACCGGTTCGCCATTGGTGCCAAGGAATACCGCATCACGTACGAGGTCCCGCAGCTCGGGAATATTCCCCGGCCATGCATATTCATTCAGGGCCTGTGTGGCCGCTTCGTCAAATCCCGGAATGGTACGGTTCCATTCAAGATTTGTTTTTGCGAGAAAATAATTGAGGAAAAACTGCACGTTCACCGGATGGTTGCGAAGCTGCGGCAGGTGCAGGGTTTCGCGATCCTTCAACGAAAGCAGCTGGCCTGCGGGATTCCGGAGACCTCCCTGGCGGCTCACCCCCGTGATGATGCGGCAGTCAAGTATCAGGCTGATGCGTTGCAACAATAATTCCTCTTCGGTGTCCGACAGGTCGTCGAGATTATTGATCCATACCGTGCCACCGCGGATAGCATCCAGCAACCCCTCGGCTGCCAGTTGTTGCAGGTCGGCAAACTCGCGCCGGATGGGGTATGAGAGTTCAAGCAATGGCGAATGCGATGGCGAGGAAAGACAGTTGATGATCAGGAAGGGACGTTCATTCCGCGGACCCAGGTCATGAATCAGTTCGGCAATCCATTCCTTCCCTGCATCTTTCGGGGCTACCAGCACAACCGGCAGCTCACTCATCGCAATACGGTTTATTTCTTCGGGCAGCCCACTGTCTGTTTTATGGCTCAGCACTTGACTTTGCATATTAAATTTTTTTAAGCACCCCTCATTACAACAATGGCTATGCCGGGCATGGATAAATACGGCTTTCGGCATTGAGGGCTTTGAAAATCAGGGATTTCCCTGATGGATTGTTTCGCTGTTAAAACAGGCTCCGCCTGCGGAAAGCTTTTACCAGGGGGAAGCGGGTGAACCCTGTGTGGGCAAGGGTTTCCGCAACGGCAGGATTCTTGTCGGAACATTGACGCGCGGATTCACCGCTGGTTCCTAAAAAATGAAACATGATCAATTCATCCGGGATGCAGTTGTTTGAGCTGATGATACTCGCCATCCCGATAGCCTGCATAGCATGGACGGTGACACATGAAGAGGTCTTCCGTGAACCGAGGGAATATTGTGTCGGGCAGTCAAAAAAAGGCCGGCTGCCAAAACGGAAATTCTTTTACCTGTTTACCTGTGAGTATTGTTTCAGCCACTACGTTACCCTCGGGCTCCTCGCGCTGACAAAATTCAAACTTCTCTATCCGGACTGGAAAGGCTACCTGATTGCATTTTTCGCGCTGGTCTGGGTCGCAAATATTTACATGGGTCTGTATGCCCGCATCCGCATCGATATCAAAAAAGACAAAGTCATTATCGCGGAAAAGGAGCAGATTATCCGGGAAGCGGCGGAATCCCCGGAAAAACCGGATTAGGCCGGATCCCCTTCCCAGAGCGCGTTTCATCCCACTGGTATTATTGAATTGTGAACTGGTTCACAGACAGATTGCCGATCCGTCAGAAAATGTTATTTTCGGTCGATTCGTCCGGCCGTTGCCGGGCGCCCATAACGGTTGACATCTTACCAGAACCTGCCATTTACTATTTGAACCAGTGATACATGAAGAAGTACAGGTCACTTATTTTTTATATCGTTACGATCCTGGGCTTTTCCGGAATCATTTACTGGGTTATGGGCAATGGTGCTGGCCTTGAAGACGGGAAAATGACGGGTTTTGTACCACAACTCACCGCATCCACCTGGGACCAGTTCAAGGATGCCTATCATCATAACCTTACCAATCCGCTAGCCATTCTCCTGTTGCAGATCCTGACTATTATCCTTGTAGCAAGGATCTTCGGTTGGCTTTGTAAAAAAATCCGGCAGCCAACAGTGATTGGTGAAATCATGGCGGGTATATTCCTGGGGCCTTCCTTCGTGGGAATGTACCTGCCGGAGTTTTCGGGGTTTCTTTTCCCCGTCAAATCATTACCCAACCTGCAGTTCCTGAGCCAGATCGGATTGATCCTCTTTATGTATGTGGTCGGAATGGAGCTCGACCTGAAATACCTGCGCAACAAAGCAAAGGATGCAATCGTGGTCAGTCATGCGAGTATCATCTTCCCTTTCACACTCGGGATCGGACTCGCCTATTATACCTATACCACATACGCCCCGGAAAATATCAACTTCCTTTCATTTGCCCTGTTCATGGGCATCGCCATGAGTATTACCGCCTTTCCCGTGCTGGCAAGGATTGTACAGGAACGTGGTCTGACTAAAACAAAACTGGGCTCCATCGTGATCACCTGTGCTGCCGCCGATGATATCACGGCCTGGTGTATCCTCGCTGCGGTAATTGCGATCGTGAAAGCGGGTTCGGTCACCAGTGCACTGTTTACCATCCTGATGGCCGTAGCCTATGTGGTGATCATGCTCAATGTGGTGCAGCCCTTCCTTAAAAGGATGGGCGACAAATACGCAAGCAAGGAAATGATCAGCAAACCCGTAGTGGCGATCTTCTTCCTGACGCTGCTGTCTTCCGCCTATATTACCGAAGTGATCGGGATCCATGCACTCTTCGGCGCATTCATGGCAGGTGTGATCATGCCTGCGCGTTCCAATTTCAGGAGCATCTTTATCGAAAAAGTGGAAGACGTGTCCCTCGTCCTGCTGTTGCCACTCTTTTTTGTATTTACCGGATTACGCACCCAGATCAACCTGCTCAACGATGGCAATATGTGGTGGGTATGTGTGGCAATTATCGCAGTTGCCGTCACCGGCAAGTTTTTCGGGAGTATGGTCGCCGCGCGTTTCGTGGGGCAATCCTGGAAAGACAGTTTTTCCATCGGTGCGCTGATGAATACCCGGGGACTGATGGAACTGATCGTGCTGAATATCGGGTACGACCTGGGTGTACTCTCCCCTTCCATTTTTGCGATGCTGGTGATCATGGCGCTGGTGACCACGTTCATGACCGGACCCGCGCTCGACATCATCAATAAAATCTGGCCGGAGAAAAAACCGGCAACCGGGGTGCCGGATAAAAAAAGGCTTTACAATATCCTGCTTACATTCCGCCTGCCGGCAAAAGGGGTCCGCCTGCTCCGGCTCGCCAATAATTTTGTGGCAAAGTCAATGGGCAACTCCATGG
>SEAD01000168.1 GCA_004173355.1 Chitinophagaceae bacterium
TTATCCTGCACTACCGCCACAGCCCCCGCAAGCGACACCGCGCTGGCACCGGCGTTGGCCCAGGGCTGCATTTCGTTCAGCTGTTTGATGGTATCCGGATGTGCCAGGCCAAATCCTACGCGTGCGCCCGCCATGCCATATACTTTGGAGAATGTTTTTGCCACCACCAGGTTGGGGTAATCGTTTACCAGTTTCGCCATGGATGGCTCATCGCTGAATTCCGTGTAGGCCTCATCCAGCAGGATGATGATCCGTTTTGGTATATCCCTCATAAAGGCTTCCAGTTCGGCAGCGGGGATGATCGATCCGGTGGGGTTATTGGGATTGCAGACGTAGACCATCTGGGTATTGCTGTCGATGGCCGCCTTCATTTTTGGCAGGTCAGTCACTTTGTCCTTGTCGAGCGCAATCAGCCGGATATCCAGTCCCGCTTTTTTTGCAGCAGGGATCCAGAGCCGGAAGGTAGGATCAGGAGCGATGGCATTCCCTTTTTTCAGGGCAGCGTATGTAGAGACCACACCCAGCAGCTCCGATGAACCGGCCCCGATGATGACGTTTTCCTTTTTCAGGTTGAATTGCGCCCCGATTTTTTCCCGGAGTACAGAAGTCACTTCCCACGGATAACGGTTGGATCCGTTCACCGCGTCCAGCATTGCTTTTTTTGCGGGAGAGGATGGACCGTGCGGGTTTTCGTTGGAGCTGAGTTTGATGTAATCGAGGTATCCGAGATTCGCGGCCCTTGTTTCCGCTTCGCGGGCGAAAAGGTCGCGGCTGAACGAAAAGGCGGCAATGGCAATCGCAGATTTTTTGAGGAGTTGACGTCTTTCCATGTTGATTGTTTTGGTAACACGGAAGTTAACAAAAAAAACGAGACGCCCGTGTGGCACCGTGCCCGGCCGGCAAAGATCCCGGCCTTATTTTTTCCCCAGTTCGATCACCTTACAATCCTTCATATTTTTCCCGTCCACCACGAACGTGATAATCGTGCGCACTTTGTGCCAGCCATGTTTCCCTGCTGCACCCGGGTTCATATGCAGGCATTCGATGGCCGGATCATAAATGACCTTCAGGATATGCGAATGGCCGGCGATAAACAGCTGGGGTTTGTGCAAAGCCAGTTCCTTCCTCGTTTCCGGGTTGTATTTAGGCGGTGATCCGCCGATATGCCGCATCATCACCTTCACCTCCTCACACATAAACACCAGTTGCTCCGGGTAATCCTTACGGATATCGATGCCATCGATATTGCCATAAACCCCTTTGAAAGGTTTGCGCGAACGCAGCGCTTCGGCGATTGGTTCCGAACCAAAATCGCCCGCATGCCAGATCTCGTCACAGTCGTCGAAATGCCGGAACACCGCATCGTCGAGAAAATTATGTGTGTCCGAAATCAACCCGATCTTTTTCATGTAACGAAGTTAGTCTAACTTCAGGCATCCCCCTTTAGCACCATGACGAAGACCCGCAAGAAATACAACCTGCCCACCGGTTATCCTTTTTTGCCCACCCTGTTCCGCTCGAATGATTTCCTGGCGAATCCCATTAAATTTATTTCAAAGAGCATGGAGAAGTTTGGTGGTACCTACACGGCCACACTGGGTCTCCGGAAAAAGATCATCCTCACGCAGGATCCTGCATTCATCGAACATATCCTTCGCGGCAACCACCGCAATTACCACAAGAGTCCGCTGGCCACTGAAAGGGCCGTGGAGTTTTTTGGCAACGGCCTGCTGTTCTCCAATGGCGATTACTGGCTGCGCCAGCGCAGGCTGGTGCAACCCGCATTCCATCGCGAGAAGCTGCAGGGGTTGTACGATATCGTGACCCGATCGATCGATGAATTCCTCCGGGACCTTCCCGATGGCGAACCCGATATTTACCCATTGATGCACCAGATATCTTTCAGCCTGCTCATCCGTTCGCTGTTTGATATCCGCATGGAGCCCGCTACCATGGCGGAGCTTGGTGAACATTTCACAGCACTGCAGGAGTTTCTCCTGAGGGATGTGAACCGCCCCGTGCAGCGCCTGCTTTATCCTTTTAACGGAATGAAGCGCGACATGCTGCGACGTGCGAAGCGACTCAAGGCGATTATTGCCGGACTCATCCGCGAGCGGCGGTCTGACCCCCGGTCATATAACGACCTGCTTGATATGTTGCTCAGCAGCCGTTACGAGGACAGCGGGGAGCACATGACGGATGAGCAGGTGATCGATGAGGCGCTGATCCTGATTTTTGCCGGGCACGAGACCACTGCCAATGCATTATCGTGGATGTTGTACCTGCTGGCCACACATCCCGCAATCAATAACCGGCTCGTGAACGAGCTGAAGGTTTCCTCTCCCGCCGATACACTCCGCAACCCCTTTGTGAATGCCGTGATCAGTGAGTCGATGCGTCTTTACCCGCCTGCCTGGATGACCGAACGCGTGGCAGTGGAAGATGACCGGTTCGGGGATTACCATTTTCCGAAGGGGACGATCATCATCCCGTTCTTTTTTGGCCTTCACCGGAATGCCGCGCACTGGCCGGAACCTGCCCGTTTCCACCCCGACCGGTTTATCAATGATCCTTCACTTGCCCGCTCTGCCAGTTTCTTCCCCTTTGGTGCCGGTCCCCGGATGTGCATCGGCAACAATTTCGCCATGGCGGAAATGTGTTTTTTCCTCCACTCTTTCCTGACAAACTTCACTATAGCCGCCACCCCGCAAGTGCCGGAAATGCGACCCCTGATCACCTTGCGCCCCGACCGGATTGTACTGAAAATTGAAAGAATCAGTACATTGCACTAACGATTGTTAATATTTATTCTATGCCCCATTACTCTACGCTTGGTTCCATCCCCCATAAGCGGCATACCCAATTCCGCAAACCCGACGGCGGGTTATACTCCGAGCAGTTGTTTTCCACTGCCGGCTTCAGCAATGACTATTCGTTGTTGTATCATGTGCATCCGCCTACGCAGATCATCAAAACCGAACCGCAGTACAGTGTGTCACCCCAGGTAGCCGAGGAGAAAATGCTCCGCCACCGGAGTTTTGACGGCTTCAAAGTGAAACCGGTTAAGGATTATCTCGATAGCCGCGTGCCCGTGCTGGTCAACAATGATGTGCACATCGTTATTGCCGCGCCGCAGGAAAGCCTCACTGGTTATTTCTATAAGAATACGGATGCCGATGAACTCATCTTCGTGCATGAAGGTAGTGGGGTACTGAAAACTATGTATGGGGAAATAACATTTTCTTACGGTGATTATCTCATGGTTCCCCGCGGAACTATTTACCAGATTTATTTTGATACGCCGGACAACCGGTTGTTTATCGTGGAGTCGTTCAGCCCGATCCGTTATCCCAAACGGTATGTGAGCAAGGAGGGGCAGCTGCTTGAGCATTCGCCGTATTGTGAAAGGGATATCCGTGGGCCGCAGAACCTGCAGACCTTCGACCAGAAGGGGGATTTCCTGATCCGTGCGAAGAAGCAGGGGATGATGTATGGCCTGCATTATGGCACGCATCCTTTTGATGTGATCGGGTGGGACGGGTGTTGTTATCCGTATGCATTTTCCATCCATGATTTTGAGCCGATCACGGGTCGCGTGCACCAGCCACCGCCCGTGCACCAGACTTTTGAGGCAAGGAATTTTGTGGTTTGTTCATTTGTGCCGCGATTATTTGATTACCATCCGGATGCTATTCCTGCCCCCTACAACCATAGTAATATTGATAGTGACGAGTTGCTGTATTATGTGGATGGAGATTTTATGAGCCGTAAGAATGTGACGAGGGGGATGATGACCCTGCATCCCGCGGGCATACCCCATGGTCCGCACCCCGGTGCCGTGCAGAAGAGTATTGGTGCGAAGGAAACGAAGGAGCTGGCGGTGATGGTCGATACCTTCCACCCGCTGATGATTACCAAGCAGGCGCTGGAGCTGGAGAACGGGGATTACACGATGAGCTGGGCGGAGTAGGGGCCGGCACATACCGGTCACGAGCGATCTGGATTGCGTACCGTTCATTTGTCACCGGGTAAAAAATTGGTTGTTCCCGGCAGGCGCGGGGGAATTTCTTTCCAGCCGCGTTGCCCGATGAGCTCGGGTTCCTCCGGGCCGACAGGGCGACCCAATATCGTTACGCGTAAAGTCATACGTGGTGTTCAGACATTGAAGGTGAATTCCGCAGGCCAAATCCGGCCAGGAGGTTTTCAATCCGGCACGACAATGGATTTAAGGGGACAGAACCATGACATTCTAATTTTCCTTAAATTCAGCTAACTAAAATCAACGATATGCTCAAACTCAATGAACTCAAATCAGGTGACATTGTTGCTATTAACGATGAGGGCGTAAACCGCGAAGGGGTGGTGGTGAAAACCAGTCCCCAGGAGCACAAGGCATTGATCAACAACGGCATCCAGGAATACTGGTTTGGTCCCGAGGAAATCACCGGCCTGCCACTTGATGACCGCCAACTGGCGCGGCTCGGGTTTGTGAAAGAGGTGTTTGACAACGGGGTAAAATACAAAAAGGACTCTTTCCGGCTGGCTATCCACCACCCGGATGATTTTTCCAGCATGGAATTGTGGTGGAGGGAGGACAAACGCATTTTCAACCACAATATCACCGTGCACCAGCTGCAGAATCTTTTCCTCGACATGACCAAGGTACACCTTGAGGCCGTGTAACTGTCTAAGGATCAGTTAAAATAAGTTCCAAGCCTTTACCGGCGCCGCATACCCCCAAAATTTAATGGGGGTTATTTCTTTTTTAGGCATTTCCCTCCTATCTTTGCACCCCAAATTTTATATGTCGAAACAAGCCCTGATCAAACAAGATGGAATCATTCTCGAAGCACTTTCGAACGCTATGTTCAAGGTGCGTCTGGAAAACGGTCACGAAATCCTGGCCACCATCTCCGGAAAGATGAGAATGCACTATATCCGCATTCTGCCGGGTGACAAAGTAGGAGTAGAACTTTCGCCGTATGACCTGACAAGGGGAAGGATTAATTTCCGGTATAAATAAGTTTTAAAAAAAATAGGCCATGAAAGTAAGAGCATCCATCAAAAAGCGTAGCGCTGACTGCAAGATTGTACGTCGTAAGGGCAGGCTTTATGTAATCAACAAAAAGAATCCCCGCTTCAAGCAGCGTCAGGGATAATTATCAAGCATTAAGAAATTTAAATTAACAGTTATATATGGCTCGTATTGCCGGTGTTGACTTACCGAAAAATAAAAGGGGTGAAATTGGTCTGACCTATATCTATGGGATCGGTCCTTCTACAGCTCAGTATATTCTCGACAAGAATAATATTGACCGTAGCAAACGTGTAAATGAGTGGAATGATGAAGATCTGAATGCCATTCGTACAACCATCACCGAAGAGCTGAAGGTTGAAGGCCAGCTGCGTTCTGAAGTTCAGATGAGCATCAAACGCCTGTTGGATATCGCCTGCTACCGCGGTCTCCGCCATCGTAAAGGCCTGCCCGTTCGCGGTCAGCGCACCAAAACCAACAGCCGTACCCGTAAAGGTAAAAGGAAGACGGTTGCTGGTAAGAAGAAGGCGACCAAGAAGTAAGATAAACAAGACTACGGTTCTGGTATTGCCGATGGGAGACCATTTGCGAAGCCGGATCCGCAGTTTTTTTATGTGCACCCCTGATAAAGGGTCAATTCCAGATACCAGGTGCAGGAGGAGGGTTGATCCGGTCATCCGGCGAAAGCGGGGTGATAATAGTAAACAGTTTTTGATTACCTACAGATTCCATTACAATGGCAAAAGCACAACAGCAGAACTCGGCTAAACAGGCCGCAAAGAAGCGGATCGTGAAAGTCGACTCTTATGGCGACGCGCACGTATCGGCTACTTTCAACAACATTATCATCAGCCTTACCAACAAGACCGGCCAGGTTATTTCCTGGAGCAGTGCCGGTAAAATGGGTTTTAAAGGTTCAAAGAAAAACACTCCGTACGCTGCCCAGATGGCTGCTGCTGATGCTGCGAAAACAGCACTGGATGCAGGCCTGAAGCGTGTTGATGTATTCGTGAAAGGTCCTGGTTCAGGTCGTGAAGGTGCTATCCGCTCCCTGTCACAATCTGGTATCGAGATCGTGATGATCAAGGATGTGACCCCGCTTCCGCACAACGGTTGCCGTCCTCCCAAGAAAAGAAGGGTATAATCCGGAGCCGCAATGGTGGTAATGGTAGAAAGGCTCCGGCAGCGATGCCGGTCCTATATAGCCAAACACAGTTCATTTTATTAAAGGGTACGCGATTGATTTTTTTACAGCTTTTTACTGATCGTCGTACCGCATTCTAAAAAAGCTTAAATGAAAGTATTATGGCACGTTACACTGGTCCAAAGACCAAAATCTCCCGCATCTTCGGTGAGCCAATTTTAGGTAATGGCAAATGGTTGGGTAAGAACAGCAACCCTCCCGGTCAGCATGGTGAAAAGCGCAAGCGTAAAACATTAGGTGAGTACGCCCTGCAGCTTCGCGAAAAGCAGAAAGCCAAGTATACTTATGGTATCCTTGAGAAACAATTCCGCAAAACTTTCGAAGAAGCTTCACGTGTGAAAGGTGTTACAGGTGAAAACCTGATCAAATACCTGGAAGCACGCCTGGACAACACCGTGTTCCGCATGGGTATCGCTCCAAGTCGTCCTGCTGCCCGTCAGCTCGTAAGCCACAAACACGTTGAAGTTAACGGTCATGTTGTGAACATCCCGTCTTACCATCTTAAGCCAGGTGACGTTGTTACCATTAAGGAAGGAAGCCGTGAGCGTTCATCGATCACATCGATCGTTCGCCCTAAGAACCCTAAGTTCGGATGGCTGGATTTCAACGAAACTGAACTGAAAGGTACTTTCATCACTTATCCTGAAAGGGAAAGCGTTCCTGAGAATATCAAGGAACAACTGATCGTCGAATTGTATTCCAAGTAATTGATAATGACCTGGTCCACATTGTGGGCCAGGTTAATTTTAATTCCTTCGGGTGCCTGTTGCGTTTCGGCGCGGCGGTGGTACAGATCCCGGTTTACCGGGTCCGGATCCGGACACAATTCAACCAGCGAACGAAACTGCCCGGCGCGTGTTATATACTGGCGCAACGGCATTCAGCCAGCTGTGTACTGAACATTCGTAAAAACCTAAAATTTAAATATGGCAATCCTGAATTTCCAGAAACCTGATAAGATCATCTTACAGAAGGCAACGGATTTTGAAGCTCAGTTTGAGTTCAAACCCCTGGAGCCTGGCTATGGTGTAACCATCGGTAATGCGCTTCGCCGCGTGCTGCTGAACTCACTCGAGGGTTATGCAATCATAGGTGTAAAGATCGAAGGGGTTGAGCATGAGTTTGCGACCATGAAGGGAGTAAGTGAAGATGTGGTGGAAATTTTCCTGAACCTGAAACAGGTTCGCTTCAAGAAAGTTGTTGACCATGAAGTGGCAAATGAGAAAATCATCCTGTCGCTTAAAAATAAAACCGAGTTCACTGCGGGAATGATTGGTGAAGCCACTCATTCTTTCCAGATCATGAACCCGAACCTGCTGATCTGTACGCTTGATTCATCTGCGAAGATGGAAGTTGAGCTGACTATCGGTAAAGGCCGTGGTTATGTACCTGCAGAGGAAAACAAACCAAAAGACGCTCCACTTGGATATATTCCTATCGATGCGATCTACACCCCGATCAAGAACGTGAAATACACGATCGAGAACACGCGGGTAGAGCAGCGTACGGATTTCGAAAAGCTGATCATGGAAGTATCTACCGATGGTACCATCCATCCGGAAGAAGCGGTGAAGCAGGCTTCACGCATCCTGATCCAGCACCTGATGATCATCACTGATGAGAACATCACTTTCGACAACAAGGAAGAGAAGAAAGAGGACCTGGTGGACGAACAGACCCTGCAACTGCGCAAGGTGCTGAAGACCCCGCTGGAAGACCTGGATCTTTCCGTTCGTGCCTTCAACTGCCTGAAAGCTGCGAAAATCAATTCACTCAGCGAGCTCGTACAGTACGAGCAGGAAGACCTGATGAAATTCCGCAACTTCGGACAAAAGTCACTTGCCGAGATCGAGCAGGTGCTCACTGAAAGGGGTCTTTCCTTCGGAATGGATCTCCTGAAGATGGGAGTTGATAAAGATGAACTGTAGTATCGAGTTAACGCCATGTACCGGAAACGGTGCATGGCTTTTTTTATAAAGTAGGTTGTAAATCCTGACACGGTACAACCGAAATTTTAACCGGGAATGGTGATGAGCCGGACCCCAAATTTTAAGTCATGCGTCACGGAGACAAAATCAAAAATCTTAGCAGGACGAAGGCACACCGCGAAGCCCTTCTTGCCAACCTCGCAGCCCAGCTGATCCAGTACAAGCGTATCACCACTACCCTCGCAAAAGCGAAAGCCCTGCGTGTGTATGTGGAGCCACTGATCACAAAAGGTAAGGATAACACCACGCACCAGCGTCGTGTGGTATTCAGCTACCTGCAGGACAAAGAGGCGATCAAGGAACTTTTCGGGCCAATCGCTGAAAAAGTAGGCGGTCGTCCGGGTGGTTATACCCGTATCATCAAACTCGGCACCCGTCCTGGTGACAATGCCGAAACTGCGATGATCGAACTGGTAGACTTCAACGAAATCTACGGTAAGGGTAAAGGCACTACTGCTGATACAGCGAAGAAAACACGTCGTAGCCGTGGTGGATCAGCTAAAAAAGCTGAAACTACTGCAGTTGCAACTGAAGCAACCCCAGCAACTGACGCACCAGCGGAAGAAGCAAAGGCGGCTGAATAATTTCAACCTACAGTTAATTGCTTATACAGCGGCTCCAGTGATGGGGCCGCTTTTTTTATG
>SEAD01000041.1 GCA_004173355.1 Chitinophagaceae bacterium
GCGATATAATTTCCCTTGGTCTCACTCAGGTCCTTGCGCAGGATATCATCCAGGGTCAGTTTGAATATATCACATGCAATTTCCAGGACATCAATCCGCGGATCGGCACGTTCCTCTTCATATGCACCCAGCAATGAACGCTTGATACCGAGCTTGACCGAAAATTCTTCCTGTGTCCATCCGCGCAGCTTGCGCAGGTATTTCAGGTTTTTATTCGCTATAGGCATATCCCAAGTTATTTAGCTGCAAAATACTAAAAATCTTATCAAATAAAAAAATTTATATGAACGGGCCGGGAAAAGTTAAATTTGGTTAGTCACCCAAAAAGCGAACATGAAAACCTCACACCTGCTGCTGACGGGGCTTCTGGCCCTCCTTATCTTTTCGTCGTGTTACAAACCGCGGCATGCGTGCAGGGGCTGTGACGAACCAGCACCATTGCCCGATCCGAATTCGGTACAGGGAATCCTTACCGGGGCCAATGCGTTTACCGGTTCGGGCACCTGCGAATCAGGTGGATGGTCAGCACGTCATAACGGCAATTTCACCTACAAATTCACCTACAAAATTGCCAACGCGCGGCTGGAGGATTTTTATTTTGTCCATAGCTTTTCATTTGCTAACGAAACATTGGAGCAGGGTGCACTGGTGTATAAAAACATGGCCTATAATGACACCCGGAAAACGATCAGCATCCTTGTATCTTACCAGGTCAATACCACTGAACATGTGCTGACGGGATACGATGCAAATAATACCCCGGTCTATGAAGTCCGCAAATCAACTAAGGTGTACGAATTCGTGGACGTGATCAACACCTGTGACAACTCCTTTGTACTGGGAGGCTGATCGCTGGCTGGCGCGTATGGCACCATCCCGCCACTCTTATAAAAAACTGTGGATTGTCTGAAATTAATGGCAATTTTGCAGTCTCTATGGCTACAAAGAAAAACACCTCCGGTACCGCAGGTAAGAAAGCGGGCAGGCAAACGGCAAAGGCTTCACCAAAAAAAGCATCAGTAAAAAAGGAACCGCCGGTAATCCTGGTGGTAAACGATGACGGATATACTGCGCCCGGTATCGCCAACCTGGTAGAGGCCGTGAAGGACCTTGGGAAAGTGGTGGTGGTAGCACCAGACAAGCCCCAGTCAGGTATGGGACATGCCATCACCATCGGCCAGCCGCTGCGGCTGACACGGGTGCATAATTTCGGGGACATAGAAGCCTATTCCTGCACGGGTACCCCGGTTGATTGTGTAAAGCTGGCAGTGGATAAAGTGCTGCATCGCAAACCGGATCTCTGCATCAGCGGGATCAACCATGGCGCCAACCACAGTATCAACGTGATTTATTCCGGCACCATGTCTGCCGCGGTGGAAGCGGCGATTGAAAGTATCCCTTCTGCCGGATTCTCCTTACTGGACCACAGCATTGATGCCGATTTCACAGGTGCACGCAAGTATGCGCGTATCGTGGTGGAACGATTACTGAAAACGAAGCTCGAAAAACATACGGTCCTTAATGTGAACATACCCGCGTTGCCGGTTGAACTGGTCAAGGGAATCCGCATCTGCAAACAGGCATATGCGAAATACGAAGAGGACTTTATTGAACGGACAGATCCCAACGGTAAAAAATATTACTGGCTGACTGGTGAGTTCGTGAATTTTGACAAGGCAAAGGATACGGATGTGTATGCCCTGGCAACCGGATATGTGAGTGTGGTACCCGTACAGTTTGATATGACCCATTACGGTTTAAAAACCAAACTCGAAAAACTCTGGAAATAATGATATTCAAGAAAGACAACCTGCAGCTTGGACTGGTATTGGGTTTGCTCGGACCACTCATCGGACTGCTTGTAATTTATTTTGCGAAGTTCGGTTCCACTCCCTTCAGCGTATTCCTGTCGGAATTTTTCAGCAACAACGCGATGATCACTTCGTTCGGTTCACTGGCCTTACTGGCCAATGTGATCCTGTTTACATTATATGTGAATACCCGGCGTGACCGCACAGCCAAGGGCATCTTCCTGGTGACACTGGTCTACGGCATCGTGATACTGGTGCTCAAAGTACTTAACTAAATCCCGTTTAAGTTTATAGCCGATGAGATACTACCTGATAGCAGGCGAAGCATCGGGTGACCTCCACGGGGGAAACCTGGTAAGGGAAATCCGCAAACTGGACCAGGAAGCTGAACTGCGCTCCTGGGGCGGTGATAAAATGCAGGCGGCCGGGGCCGAACTCGTAAAGCACTATCGCGAGCTGGCCTTCATGGGTTTCACAGAGGTACTGATGAACCTGCGCACCATTTTCCGCAACCTTGCTTTCTGTAAGGAGGATATCCTTGCCTGGAAACCAGATGCCATCGTGCTTATTGATTACCCGGGTTTCAACCTGCGTATTGCGAAATGGGCGAAGCAACAGGGTATCCGGGTGATCTATTATATCAGCCCGCAGGTCTGGGCCTGGAAAGAAGGCCGCGTGCGAAGCATGAAACAGACAATCGACAAGATGCTGGTGATCCTGCCTTTTGAAAAAGAGTATTACAAAAACAAATGGGACTGGGACGTGGAATACGTCGGCCATCCGCTGGTGGAGGTGATCGACGAGGCAGCTGCACAACCACTGAGCCCTTTAAGTGACAAACCAATCATTGCATTACTGCCGGGCAGCCGTAAACAGGAAATCCTGAAGAAACTGCCGGTTATGCTGGAAGTCAGCCACCTCTTCCCTGCTTACCAGTTTATTGTTGCAAAGGCACCAGGCCTGGATGGCTCTTTTTATGATGAATTGCTGAAGCCATATAACAACGTATCGTATGTATCCGACCAGACCTACCCGCTGTTGCTGCAGGCAAAGGCGGCACTGGTAACTTCGGGCACTGCCACGCTGGAGACCGCACTCTTCCGGGTACCGGAAGTGGTCTGTTACAAAGGGTCCGCGGTTTCCTACCAGATCGCCAGACGGGTGATCAAAGTGAAATACATTTCCCTGGTAAACCTGATCATGGACCGGCTGGTGGTAAAAGAACTGATCCAGGACCAGCTGACTGCGGCAAATATCAGGAACGAACTCAGCCAGCTTCTCGAAGATCCGAAGCGCAGGCAGCAGCTGGCAGGGGATTACGCACAACTGCACGACCTGCTCAGCCAGGGTGGGCATGCCTCATCCAAAGCCGCAGCACTCGTGGTCGGTTTTATGAAAAACACCTGAGCTTAGCGCCGTATCAGTTTTATAGCAAGTATCACCAGGCAAAGCAGGAACACAAAAATGCTTATCCGGTTGATGCCATGCATTTTGTTGATGAAATCGCTCTTCGGCCGGTCTGGGTCTGTCTTCCGCAGGAACAGGTACTCCCCTAATTGTTTAAATACTCCCATACCAAAAAGTTGAATTACAAATCTACAGCAATCGGGTCATGAAAAAGCCGCTCCATAGCTGGAACGGCCATATCACAGGGTTTATATTTTTTATCAGTTACCCGAGCCGCCCGCGCGGTTCTGTTCTTCCTGCACACCGGAGGCACGGCGACGCTGCTGCACCGCCTGCCCCTTGCTGAACCGGTAGGTGAACGTGAGACCAACCCGGCGGTTATCCCATTTATTTTTGACCAGCATGTCAATCCCGTCATGCTGTACATCCACAGTCACTTTCTGCAACCAGAACGGGTCAATTATGCTGAGCTTGAGGCTTCCTTTATTTTTCATAATGGATTTGCTGGCGCCAAATGATATCACATACATCGGGTCGATGACAAACATACTTGTCATGAGCGATTTGCTCTGGTAGAATCCGCTTACCTCAGCTCCCCAGGTTTTGGCAAAACGGAACTGCTGGTTCATGTTGAACATGAAACTGGTCACGTCCGTACTCAGCATCGTTCCGTTTACGATGCCTTTGAAGAATGTATTATAGGCATTACCATACAGGCTGGTAGTCCACCATTTGGTGATGGGCGCATTGTAACTGACCGCCAGGCCGATGTTGCGCCGCGTTGCCACATTCTCCTTGGTCTGGTATGTTACCTTCGTTTCGTCATCCTGTTTCAGGATATCGTTGATGATATCGGTCGTGTACGTATAGTTGAGTGTGGTACTGAGCCTGCTTTTGAAAATATGGGTCAGTTCAATGTTATTGGTGAACTGTGGTGTCAGGAAGGGATTTCCCTGGTTGTAGGTATACAGGTCGAGGAACTGCTGGAACGGGTTGAGGTCCTGGTAATTCGGGCGCTCAATCCGGCGGCCGTAATTCAGACCGAACTGGTTCTTTTCATTCATCGCATAACTGATATAGGCAGTCGGGAATAACTGGGTATAGTCGCGGGAGATTTTTTTATCCAGCAGTACCTGTTTGCCGGTAGTAGCAGTATGCTCTGCCCGCAACCCGGCCTGGAAACCCCATTTCTTCACCTGCCGGCTGAAATTAACATAGGCTGCCGAAATCTGCTCATCATACCGGAAATGGTCCTTGCGTATATCATCCTGCCACTGGCCGGTTGATTCATTGAAAGATTCATAAGGCGCGTTATTGTCGGTTTTCACGAGACTGGTTTTCAGTCCGGCCTCAAATTTTGCCTCATTGGCCAGCGGGTGCACGTAGTCCACTTTTGCACTGTAGATATCAATATCCGAAGGCAGGTTGGCCCGCAGCAGGAAACGGCTGGGATCGGCTTCGGTGGCAGGATAGCTGGTGGTATTGTTGTTGAACTGCTGCAGCTCGGAACGGTACGCGATATAGTCGAGATCGGCAGTGATCTCCTGCCCCGCTTTTTTCAGTCCCCTCCTGAAGTTTACATTGGAGGTGAAATTCTTCCAGGGATTACGCTGCGTATTGGAAGCATAGACATTGGAATCAATAATGGCCGAACCCTGCCTGTAAAAATCACCATTGCTGGTATTACTGTTGCGACGCAGGCTATATATGCCACCCGATGAAAAACCAATAGTGGTTTTCGGATTGATATTGTAGTCCATCCCCACCCGTGCATTATAGGTAGTGCTGATGTTCTTGTTCCGGCCGACCTGGTTGAACTCGGTTGTCACGCCCGCATTGCGGAAACGGCGGAGCAGCGACTGCTCATTAAAACTTTCCCAGTAGTTGAAGCCGACATTTGCAAACAGGTTTACCTTTCCCTTCCGGTAATTAAAATTGCCGCTGTTGGGGGACTTTGGATAAAATCCCTGCACATAGCCAACATTGATGGTTCCGTTGAACCCGTTTGTTTTTGTCTTTTTTGTTTTGAGGTTGATGACTCCCGAATTACCCGCCGCATCAAACCTCGCCGATGGCTGTGTCATGATCTCTACCTGGTCCAGCTGGCTCGCGGGCATACTGCGCAACAGGTTGGCCAGGTCCTGTCCGCTCAGGTAGGTCTGTTTACCATCCATCAGTACAATGACACCCTGTTTACCTTTAAGGCTGATGTTCCCATCTTTGTCCACCGATATACCGGGTGATTTTTCGAGCAACTCCAGCGCGGTTGCACCCGCGTTGGATGGCGATGCATCCACGTTTACAATCATTTTATCCAGCCTCGCTTCAACCATTGGACGTTTAGCCGTCACGGTCACGGCACCCAGTGCGCCGGCACCACGCTGCAGTGTAATTGCGGGCAACTGGACAAGGGAAGACAGCCCGAATTTTTCTGACAGGAACGGGAGGTATCCGACCGAACTGACACTGACCCTGTACTCGCCGGCAGGCAGACCGGAAAATTCAAATGTGCCATCCTGCGCACTCAGCGCGAGTTTCACGAGACTGCTGTCCATGGCTTTCAGCAGCGAAACAGATGCACCGGCCAGCGCAGTGGTATCATCACCAACCCTCCCCCTGACCGAGAGTGAATCCTGTGCCGGGGAAAAAAAAGGCAGCGCAAACAAACAAAAAAGTAGCAGCGTTCTCATGTGAATCAGTTAAGCATTACAAAGTGATTGGTTGGCATTCCGGAAAGGATTGCTTTATTAACGCAATGATAATACAGTGCTTTTTCACTGCACTGTTAATAGTTGTAACCGGCCGGAATCAACGCTGTATGCAATTATAAATGGATGACCGGAACCGGCAGCGCGGGCGGAAAGACGGGTTCAGGGTCCTGCTGATTTCCTACTGAATCAGGATTGACTTAATTTTAGGGGTAATCAGTTATTATGGATAAAAGTCGCAGGGATTTTCTCAAACAGGCAACACTGGCATCGGGTGCAGCAGGCTTAATGCATTTCCTTCCACCATCACTTGCAAAAGCGATGGCGATCGATCCTGCAAAAGGAAGTACGTTTATGGATGCCGAACATATTGTGTTCCTCATGCAGGAAAACCGTTCGTTTGACCATGCCTTCGGAACGCTGCAGGGGGTGAGGGGTTACGACAATCCGCGTGCAATTGACCTGCCATCGGGAAGACCGGTATGGGCGCAGACCAATGACAGGGGTGAAACCTTCGCGCCCTTCCGCCTGGATATCCATAACACCAAAGCAACCTGGATGAGTTCGTTGCCACACTCCTGGACCAACCAGGTGGATGCGCGCAATGATGGCTTTTATGATAAATGGCTGCAGGCAAAAGCTTCCGGTCATGAGGACTACCAGTCCATGCCACTGACCATGGGTTACCATAACCGCGAGGATATCCCGTTCTATTATGCAATGGCAGACGCCTTCACGGTTTGTGACCATAATTTCTGTTCCTCCCTGACGGGTACCACGCCGAACCGCCTGTACTTCTGGTCGGGAACCATCCGCGAAAAAGCCCGGCCCGATGTGATGGCACGGGTGTATAACGGTGATGCGGATTATGAACGCCAGGCCAGCTGGAAAACATTCCCTGAACGGCTGGAAGAGGAAAACATAAGCTGGAAAGTGTACCAGAACGAAATCAGTGTGGGCACCGGGCTGGAAGGTGAAGCCGATTCATGGCTGGCCAATTTCACCGATAACCCGCTTGAATTTTTTGAGCAGTACAAGGTGAAACTCTCGCCTGAATTTATAGCCAACCTGCCTTCAGCGAAACTAAAAATAGAAACCGCGGTTTCGGAGACGAGGGCAAAACTGGAAACCCTTGCTGCCGGTTCAAAGGAACAGCGGAAGGAGGCAGAAAAACTGAAATGGCTGGAGCAGGCACTGAAAACAAATATCCATGACCAGGCGACCTGCACCACCGCAAAATTTGATGCCCTGGATGATTTTGAAAAAAATATCCACCGTAAGGCATTTGCAAATAACCGGGATGATAAGGACTACCATGAACTGAGTTCATTTACCTATAACGATAACGGGACTACACGCGAAGTGAAAATCCCGAAAGGTGATGTACTCCATCAGTTCCGCAAAGACGTGGATGGCGGACAGCTGCCATCTGTGAGCTGGCTGGTTGCGCCGGAAAATTTTTCCGATCACCCATCCTCTGCATGGTATGGCTCCTGGTATATCAGCGAGGTCATGAACATCCTGACAAAAAATCCGGAGGTATGGAAGAAAACCATCTTCATTATCACCTACGATGAAAACGATGGCTATTTTGATCACCTGCC
The DNA here is from genome assembly GCA_004173355.1 of Chitinophagaceae bacterium. GTDB lineage: Bacteria > Bacteroidota > Bacteroidia > Chitinophagales > Chitinophagaceae > JBEVJC01. The sequence continues at coordinate 7,531 of SEAD01000041.1, forward strand.
GCCGTTTGTTGTACCCCATCCTTCAAAAAAGGAAACAGGTGCCGTGAGCAAGGGCATTGATACAGCAGTTGAATACGTAATCGGACCGGGCCAGCAATCCTCGGAAAAGGATGACCTGCGCGAAAGCCCGATAGGCCTGGGTTACAGGGTGCCAATGATCATTGCATCACCCTGGAGCCGTGGGGGATGGGTGAATTCGCAGGTATTTGACCACACATCCTCCCTGCAATTCCTTGAAAAATTCCTCACTGCAAAAACCGGTAAAAAAATAACTGAACCCAATATCTCCGAATGGAGGCGTACGATCTGCGGCGATCTGACTTCGGTATTCCGTCCATATAACGGCGAGCAGATAAAATTTCCGGAGCCTGTGAAAAGGCAACCATTTATACAGGGCATCCATGAAGCGCAGTTTAAAAAGCTGCCCGATGATTTTGTGAAAATTGATACTTCCACCGGTGAAATAAAACAGCGGCGATTGCAGGAAAAAGGCACAAGGCCTTCCAATGCATTGCCGTACCAGCCGCATGCGGATCTTTCAATTGACAGGGCTTCGGGAAATATCGCCATTCAATTCCGGGTTGATAACAGCGGTACTCCGGGGGTGGTAGCAGGTACCCCATTTATCGTGTACACGATTGGTAAATACAATGGTGCAATACACAAGCCGAGGAACTATGCGGTAGCTGCTGGCGAGGCTATCTCCGACAGCTGGTCAGTCAGCGGTTTTGACGATGGGACCTACCATCTCCGCGTATATGGCCCGAACGGATTCTATCGCGAGTTTAAAGGCAAAACAACCGCAGCTCCGTTTTCGGTCAGCACTCTGCGAAACGGCCTTACAGATAAAGGAAAGAAAGCGGCCATTCCATCGATTGCACTGCAGCTGAGTCCGGTTGATGCAGACCAGGTGAGGCTGAGCATAACAGATAACAGTTATGGCGCACCGGTGAAACAAATAGTCGCAATACCGGGTAACACTGCCACGCGTTTTTCAGCAGACCTGGAAAGGCAACAGGGCTGGTACGATTTCTCAGTTACAAGCCCTGACCACCCGGAACACATCATGCGTTATGCCGGTCGTATCGAAACCGGGAAAGACAGCATCACTGATCCTCTAATGGGAGGAGTAGCGAAGCAGGGATCCTGATCTTTTTTTCCACCGGTTCATCCGCTTCGGGCACATCAAGGTTCACACCTACACGTAATGCCTTGAGTCCGGCCACACCCTGCAGCTCTTCCAGGTCGAGGGTTTCGAGATCGTCGGCTAATACCCCCTGCCCCTGCAGGTAATGGATATAAGAAACATACTCATCGGCCTCTTTCTGGTTGAAATACACCAGTGCGATTTTTCCGGGCTGCGTCAGGCGTTCGCTGCTGTTGCGCAGGTGAACCTTATCAATCCTTTTTTTGATAATGTGGTAACGAATATTGTAGGCCCCTTCCACATCAAACCTTTTTTCATCCCGGCGGAACCGGATATCTATCGCATGTGAATGGATAAAGATGAGTTGGGTGGTTTCCACCGGCCGGGTAAGCAGTGGCTGCAATGAATGTGTATACCTGGAGATAGCTGCCATGGACGACAGCTGCAGCAACCGGAGGTTTTTCAGGTAGATATCGCTGTATGGCCTGTCGGGCGTTATCGACTGGCCGATATAAATATCATACTCCACCCCGTCTGTCCGGAACTTGTCAAAATAGCTCGGGTAAGCCTGCTGGATTTCCCCGCGCAGCATATCAAAATAATTATTTACAGCGGAGATCACGGTAGTCATGGATTTCTCCAGCTCCCGGCGGTTTTCCTGGGCAATACCATCTGCTTCATTGATCGAGTCAAAGTACGGCTTGGTGATTTTCACCAGCTCCGCGTTGCCTTTCACAAACTCGGTAAGAAAGGGCATCATCTCATTTTCGAGGAAATCATTGAGGCGGATTTCGTCACTGAATACCGCACTGTTTTCAATTTTTTTCAGCCACGACTGTGCCGAGAAGATTTTTTCTTCCAGCAAACCAAAACCCGTTTTTTTCTTCAGCCCCATCAGTACATCGATCAGCACTGTAAACTGCACCTTCAGGTCCTCCGCCAGTGCGGCATTCCGTTCGATGGTGGAGTTGCGGATATCGACTGCCCCATACAGCGGGTATACATTTTCAAACACGATATCAGCAGGTTCCACACTGCCGCCCGCCTGTCTTTTTTTCTCAATATATTTCCAGGCCACTTCGTTGAACTTCCACTGGACCGGGGGTTGCAGGGTCGTGAACTTCTCCTTGATCACCGACTCGATCTGCGCGGAGAATGCCGTCAGGCTGTTCTGGATCAGCTGGGCAATCAGGTTTTTGGCAGGCTCCAGCTTGCCGAAGATCTTCTCATCCACCAGGCCCTTTTTATAGCTGTAAATCTCCAGCGCGCCCACCAGTGCACCATTGTAATACATGGGCAGCAGTGAGTAGGATTTTACATTTGCGCCGCGGAAAAGATCATTTACTTCCTTGATCCTTGGCATTTCTATATCGAGGTCGCCATAATAAATGATCCTCGGGTCATTGATAAAAATTTCAATCACGCTCCGGCAATCTGTCATCGAACAGGTTGCCCTCGAACCCGCCTCAAACAGCACGCTGTGAGAGTAGGAGCTGATGTCCTCCACCAGTTTCCCGTTGACACGATAGAACGGGATAATATTAAAGCCGACATCGCCATTGGCCACCAGTTCTTTCAGTGATTGCACGACTTCGGGGAAACCTTCGGCACTATGCAACTCGGTGCCGTTGACAATCCGGTTGCGGATCGAATCGATCGACGATTGTGCGGTCACATCCACAATGGTAATGATGGAAAAACCACTGAAGCTGAACTGCTCCAGCGGGAACAGGTCTTTCAGGGAATGAAGGGGATCTTTGTCCATCATTTTCGCCCGCAGCAGTTCGATATTCATCACAGGCAGTGGCGAGCTGGATTGGATGTCCACAAACCGGGTATCCACATCCACGCGGTAATGCCGTACCAGTCCGGTTGCGGGATCCATCACATTCCTGACCAGGGTACCCTCGGGGCTTTTAAAGTCGATCCCGTAAAACCGGTGGAGGATAATCGCATAAAAATGCTGCATCTTCTTTTCAATGAATTCCTCTTCGTCCATGTCGCTGAACTGGCACTGCATGACCTGCAGGTTGGCTTCATTCAGCAATTCATAAAAGGGGGTGGTACCGTAAAACACCACAGGCGTCATCGGCGTGGCAAGTCCCCAGTAGAAGGTTTTTTCATCGTCCGTTATATTGGACAAGGAGGCATAGAGCAGGTCCAGCAATTCCTGTTTATCAGAAAGTGTTGCGGGATCCACATTGCCTTGCAGTTCAGGATACGCAGCAAACTGGTCAGCTATATACTGGAGCAGCTGTCTTTTGAGCGGACCCTCTTCCGCCAGGCGGCCACGCACGTAGTCGAGGAAAGGTTTGAAGGAAAGGTGTGAGGCTTTGACGGATTCGTATTTCCGTGTAGTCCCCATCATGTTGAGTAACTTTTGTTGCATCGGCGCAAGTTTTTGGTCAGAAACGCATTCCAAGCGTAAAATAAGGAAGCCAGCCTTCGGCGGAATGACCCATCACGAAGTTGAAGGCAATCATCGACGCTGGTGCAAAATAAATACCAGCCCCGGTTCCGTTATGCCATTTACCAGAATTGTCAGTCACTTCCCATACCCTGCCGATATCCCAGAAACCGGTCAGTCCAAACTGTCCCGGAAGGATGTAACTCGCTATATCTGCAAGTTTTACGCGAAGTTCAAGATTGTTATACAGGCTGTGCTGGCCGGCGAAGCGATATTGGCGGTAACCGAGCAGATTCTCGTGTCCACCGATAAAAGCCGAGTGATAGAAGGATGTTTTCCCCACGCTCACCGTTCCGCCGATCCTGTCTGCCAGTACTACAGTCCCCCGTTTATCAAGTTTAGTATAAACAGCGAACTCCGGAATAAGTTGCGCGAAGTCACGGGCAAATTGACTGATGCCGCTGTAGGCCCTGACACGTACGTTGAGGAAATATCCGGACCGTGGTAATATGGGATTACTGCGTTTATCAACCAGGAAGCTGACGTTCACACCAAGATGGGTCTTGTTTTTATCAATGACCAGGCTGTCGTAGGAACCAACGGCGCCGGGCTGGTTGATAAAACGTCCGTCATTATCATCGGAATCAAACGCATAGAAGTACAGCGATGGACCTGCCGTAAGTGATACCTGTTTGTTAAACCGCCAGCGCAGTGAGGGATCTGCCTGGTAGGTGCTGAACCTTGTCCGGTAGTAGCGGATAAAATCATCGCCCTTCGTTCGGGTGCTGTTGTTACCCCGTCCAAAGAAATTTACAGTATTGTTTGGCGCCCGGGCAAAAAGATTCAGCAGGATATCGGCGTTGCCGATTGCCCCGATCCATTCGCCCTTGTACTGGATCCGGTATGCTTCTGTAGAGAAGGAATGTGCCGCGGTAAGCTGGTGCGAGGAAGCGTATGGGTATTTCCGGAAACCTTCCTGGCGGATGTAGCGGAAGCCGGCGCCGAAAATAAATCCGTCGTCGAGGTTGAGACCAACCTGCACCATCGGGATCCAGATATTGTCAAGGTTGACGGGTGTAAAATCGGTATGGCCTTTTTTATCCGAGGTGGAGCGCCTGAATGCTGAACTGTCGCCGCTCATGATGGATTTACCCGGCAGGTCATACAACCGGATTTTTTTTCCGTAACTCAGGGTATTGAATGTCTTGCTGCCCTTGCCACCGATCATGCGGACGGTAATGGGCGAACCTTTGGTGTCCACCACTACGCTGTCGCTTCCATTTCCGAGATAGAGCCGGATTTCGTGCGTGATTTTTTGATCGTATACCTTATCCATCAGCTCTCCGGCAGGCTTGCCCGACTTTGCCAGTTTACTGATATGCAGCCGGATTCCCCCATCGGGCAGGGCTTTGAGTTCCACCAGTTCCTGTTTATCGCTGGTATAAATATCCACCACTTTATGGCTGTACACGTAGTAATCATCAACCGCCCGGGCGAGTTTGTCACGTCTTGCCTTCAGGATAGACAGCAGTTCGTTGTGGCGGATATCCCAGGATGATTTAGGCAAACGTGCTATCGCCGCCTCAAGTACCGAATCGGTAATGGCGGAGGTAAAAGAATTCGCTTCGCGGTCCCAGTCGGCGCGGCTCATCTGCGCAGAGGGATAGGCATTTACAAACCTTGTTTTATAAAACAACCATTTCGAGTGTTTGATCTGTGGATCGAAGTTGCGCAGGGTAGGCAGTATGTAATCACGTGAAGCGATTTTCGGGATGATGCCCTGGGTAAAGTGAAACACCTGGTCGCGGTCACGCGGTACGGCCAGGTAGGTTTTTGATTTTCCCGGCTGCTGGTCGTACCAGCGCCACTGGTCTTCATGCCGGTCCCAGTCACCCACCAGCATATCCAGCATCCTTGCCCGCAGCATCTCGCGGCCATCGAGCGTGTTGTCGTTGTCATCCTTCAGCTCTTCCTTCATCTTTGCGGAATTATCCGATGAGCCGAGCGGTTCGCGTTCTTCAAGCAATACCACGAGATTATCGAATACGGCGCTGTACTGACCCAATGCCGTGTCGGGTGCCAGCACACCGATTACAGGATTGGAATGCGCCACTTTTACCGCATTGGCAATGGGTGGCATCACGAGCGCCGAGAAGGGATGTTGCCCGCTGGTCACATCATCCAGCCAGTCACGCGCAAAGGTCGCCCGTAATGTAGGAGGCAGCAGCGAATCCGGTGTTTTCTCCACACTGCGGATCACCCATTCATTGCCCGATTTATCCACGAGCCGGAGGGACTTCGATTGCATGCCGCCGCCGAGTTGCACCGGGCGCAGTCCACCATGGAAAGTGGAGATCCGGATCAGCGGGAGGGTTGTCGGCACCGACCATTCCTTCCGGTAATTTTCACCGAAAATCCATCGGTGGAATTTCCCTTTTTCATTGTACGAAGCATGTACCTGCACGGTCACACTATCGCTTTGCTGTGCGCGGACCGCAGCCAGGGCAAACAGCATACTCATGAAGAGGAAAAAATGTTTCATCATTTTGGTTTATAGTTGAAGCGAAGCACATTGCCTTCAGTGATATCGTCACCCTCGTTTGATATATAGAGGTTGCCCTGCTGGTCGAATATAATCCCCTCGGGCTGGTTGAATAAGTTGCTGCTCAGGTGATGTCCGCTTTTCACTTTCCAGTCGGGCCCGGTCACGACCAGCAATTTATTTACGCCGGAAATAATATACCAGTCGCCGGTCAGCGGATGGCGGGCCAGACCCGATGGCCGGAATCCTTTTTTCACACTGCCACTGAAAGGTTTGATGGATTCCACATCAATTTCAAATGCACCGGCAGGTACCGGTTCGGATGCGGGTCCGGCATTTGCCTGGAACACATAACCGGACACGGTTTCCTCCTGTTTAGTACCCTTGCAGTTTTTACAGAGTATATACAGCTTACCATCACGTTCATCACCAAACATGCCTTCGTACTCGCCTTTTGGTAATAATTTTTTCCACTCATAGACCGAATCAATCTCGTCGTATATGGCATCCGCAAGCGCAAAGGAAAAAATGCTTCCATTACTTTTCAGCACGAAAACGGTACCGCCGATAATCGCGAGATCTTCATAGTCGCCTGACTTCGCGAATTTCGAACTTGCCTTCCTGCCCTTTTCTTCCCAGGTGAAACGGAACAATTTCCCTTCTTCATCCTGGATAGCATAGAATGTATCAGGGTTCTGTTTGCCCAGCGTGATCCCGGAGATCTCGAGCAGGCTCGATGACATATTGAATTTTTCGGGGTCTTTCAGGTCATACCCGTGCAGTACCAGCTCCGGGTCACCGGCATTATTACATCCGGCCAGGAGCAACAGTAGTATAACAGTCAGTGGTTTCATTTGATCAGTTTTAAGTGCCGGTTCCATTAACAGTTTTTCCGGCTTCCTGTTCCAGGAAATGATAGATGGCTTCCTGCGATCGCAGCGGTGGCTCCCCATCACTCACAGGGGTATTGGAAAACCCGTCATCGATCCACACGGCCTGCACATTGTCTTTCAGCTGGAGGGCAAGCAGTGACAGCAATTGTTGTTTGAGCGTTTCGTCGTACACCGGGAAACAGACTTCCACCCGGTTGTAGATATTGCGGGTCATCCAATCTGCGGAACCCATATAAATTTCTTCCTGTCCCCCGTTGTTAAACACGAACACCCTGCCGTGTTCCAGGTAACGATCGATGATGCGACGTACCCGGATATGCTCACTCTGTCCGGGTATCCCCGGTACCAGCCGGCAGATCCCGCGGACGATCAGTTCAATTTTTACCCCGGCATTGGATGCATCGTACAGCCGCGTGATCATACCTTCTTCTTCGAGGTTATTCATTTTAATGGTTATGGCGGCGGGCCGGCCGTTCCTTGCATGCGCCGTTTCGCGGTCGATCATTTCAAGGAAACGCTGCTGGAGGTTGAACTGCGCCACCAGCAGGTGCCGGAAGCCTCCCTGGCTTTTGGGATCGGGTTTTTTCCGGCGGCTAAGGAATTCAAAGAGCTGTTCCATTTCTGAAAGCAGGTCCTGGTTGGCGGTCAGCAGGATATGGTCGGTGTAAAAACGGGCAGTGGTTTCGTTCAGGTTGCCGGTGGCCAGCAGGCCAAGATACGGAAGCTCCGAACCCCTGCGTTTAACCAATGCGATTTTTGCATGTACTTTCAGTGCATTGCTGCTGTACATGATCCGCACGCCGGCAGACTTCATCTTTTTTGCCCAGCGGATATTATTGGCTTCGTCGAATCTTGCTTTCAGTTCCACCAGTACAAAAACCCTTTTCCCGTTTTTTGCTGCGCTGATCAGTGCCTCTGCAATCCGCGAGTCGGATGCCACGCGGTAGAGCGTGGTGGATATTTCCTCCACCGAAGTATCGTTGGCCGCTTCATTAAAAAAGCGGAGGATGGGTGCATAGGAATGATAGGGTGCATGCACCATAAGGTCGCGCCCGCTGATGGCCTCGTAGAGCGTGCGTGTTCCGAGGGTAAAGGGATCAAGCGGTGGCCAGTCGGGGTAGAGAAGGCCGGGTTTGCCCAGCGGAAGTTCCGCCAGGTCCTTCAGGTTATGATGCCGGCCCCCTTCCACGATGGATGCTTTCTGCAGGCTGAAACAGTTTACCACAAACTCCAGGTGGCGAAGCGGGAAACCGGGTTCATACAGCAGCCGGGTAGCATAACCCTGGTCGCGTTTGCTGAGTTGTTTTTCTATTTTTTCTGCAAGGTCTTCCCCGTATTCATCTTCGAGGTTGAGTTCTGCATCCCGTGTGATCTTGATATTCCAGGAGCCGGTGATTTCCTGTCCGGGAAATAACCATTCCAGCTGCAGGCGGATCACATCTTCCATAAAGAGCAGCCAGCTGCTCCCCTCGTCTTCCAGCCGCAGGAAACGGGGCAGTTTGTTGCAGGGGATATTGACCAGGTAAATCCGTTCGGTCTGCTGGATTCCCTTTACGATCACTGCCAGGTAGAGCTGGTTGTTCTCCGGGAAAAAACCGGCAGAACCGGCCAGCAGTACGGGTTGCAGGAAGCCGGCCACCTGGTTGAAAAAATAGTCCGAGCAACGCTGGTGCAGCTGCAAGGGAATACTGCCGCTGTTGAGCAAGCGGAATCCGTTTTCCGCAAGGGCAGTGATCACACCGTCGTTGATGATGCCCCCGAAGCGTACCTGTTGCTGGTTGATTACCGATGCGGCCTCACGGTAAACGGAGTTGTCCTTCCTGCGGATCTTCTGCAACGCGAGCATGGCGGGCATGCGCACCCGGTAGAATTCGTCGAGGTTGGACGAGTAAATGGAAAGGAACTTTATCCGTTCGCCCAGGGGCAGCCAGTCTTTATCCGCCTCATCAAGCAGGCGGCCATTGAATGACAGCCATCCCAGGTCGCGGTCGGCCAGTACATATTCAGCCATACTATTTTATTATATCCCGTTTATAGTCACTGCAACAATGAATGCCAGCACGGAAACTATCACGCCAAACATAAACACGTTGTAGGCGATCCGCAGCAGCCGGTACTTGCGGCCAAGCACCACGCCCTGTGAATATACATCACGCGTAAGGCTTCCGTACAGGAAATCGCGGTCGTTCATCATCGACTGCATGCCGCTTTCGTATTGCTCATAGGCCATGCGGTAAAAATTACCGAAAAAAAGCAGGTTCACTTTTTTATCCTCGATATTTTCCCGGGTGAACGTGCCTCCCGGCAGGGAAGGACGGGTAGCAAGTATGGAAAAGACCATCGTTACCACACAGACCAGCAGGAGGATCAGCGTGGGGATGATCAGGTGGGGATTGTCTTCAAGTTTGCGAAGCAGCACGCTGAGCAGCACCGACAGGATGATGGAAGTGGTGGTGATCATGATATTGGCTTTGTTGTCGGCCATATCACTCAGTCGCTGGTGGTTGGCGGAACTGATACGGAACATGGTTTCGATACCCCGTTCCGGCCGGTCCGTTTTTACATTTTTTTCGCTGGACTTACCCTCGCGTTTTTCTTTTTCGGGTTTTGATTTGCCCACGGTTACCTGGGCGGGTACTGATTTTGGCAGCACCGGGAAGCTGGACCGGATGGGCTCATCGTCGTCTTCCCTGCCTGCATCACTGTCTTTTGCGCGGAGCAGTGCAATATTTTGCTGCTTCACCGGCTCAAGCAGGTCACGGGCATAATCCGTCTGGTACTGGTGCGATTCAAGCAGCCGGATAGTATCGGCGCGCCAGCGGGTTTTATCAATCTTGTGACCCAGTCTCCAGGATGCCTCTTTCCGCATCCGTTTATTAAAGCCAGGGAATTCCCCGGTACCCCAGTGGTAGAGATCGGCATCGGCTACAATCTTTTCCAGCAGGTCGTGGGGCGACTGGGGCATGCAGGTGGCCATAATGCAGTCGCGCACCTTGCCGATGGTTTCCTCATCCACCCCCTTTGCCCTTAAGAAAATACCGGCCAGCTCTGCCCCTTTTTTTTCATGGCCCGACGCCTCTCCGGCATAATATCCCGAATCATGGAACCAGGCAGCCGTCACCACGATAAAGTATTCCCGGTCAGCCAGCTGGTAGAAACGGGCAATTTCCCCTGCCCTGGCCACCACCGATTCGGTATGGGTGATATTATGGTAGGTAAAATGGGACTGATGGTGTGATTCGAAAAAACCGGTCACTTCCTGTTTGACGTCTTCCAGCAACTGCGAATAATTCATAATATCCTGATTTGAAACGGGCATCTCCCGGGGTACAAAAATAGCTGCCCCTGTACCGGCCACCTTCAGCCGGAAGGCGACATTTGTTGTATAAATCGAATTTACGTCAGGGCAGCCATATATATGTAGAAGGCTGGGGCTCAGGGCAGCTTGTTTTTTTTACCCCCCTCCTGTTCTTTACCCCCAAATGCCGTACATTTGCAGCCCAATATTGGTCAGGGAGCTGTCCCACCCTTTATTCCCGGATGTGGTGAAATTGGTAGACACGTCAGACTTAGGATCTGATGCCGCGAGGTGTGGGGGTTCGAGTCCCTCCATCCGGACAGCAAAAACATGCAGGAATATACCCGTCTGACCGGCGGGTTTCTTCCTTCTTTAATCTTCATCAGTTATTATTTGTTATGGCAACAGTTACAAAAGAGAATATCGGGAAGCTCCACGAGAAGATCTCTGTGAAGCTCGAAAAGGGCGATTACCTCCCTTCGTTTGAAAAAGCGCTGAAAGAGAACAGCAAAAAAGCAAACATTCCCGGTTTCCGTAAAGGCATGGTACCTGCGGGACTTATCAAAAAAATGTACGGCCCCTCCCTCTTTACCGACGAGGTGCTGCGTTCGGTTGACCGTGAACTGGTCAGCTACCTGCAGAACGACAAGGTGGAAATTTTCGCCCAGCCCCTGCCTCTCGAAACTGACCTCAACCAGCTTGATGTCAACAATCCTGCTGATTATACTTTCCATTTCGAAATCGGTATGAAACCCGAGTTCCAGATCGCTGATCTCGGCTCGCTGCCCGTAACCCGGTATGTGGTAGACGTTACCGACGAAATGATCAACAACGAAATTACCCGCCTGCAGAACCGTTATGGCAATATGACCGACCAGGATGAAGTGAATTCAGAAGAAAATGTGCTGAACGTCACTTTCACGGAAGTAGACGAAAATGCTTCGGAGCTCACCGGTGGGGTGTCAAAGGACAATTCTTTGCTGGTTAAATATTTCGCTCCTTCATTCCGCCCGAACCTCACCGGAAAAAAAGTAAACGATTACCTGATCGTGAAACTCCAGGATGCGTTTGAAGACAAGGAACTGGAAACCATCCTTGGTGACCTCGGTCTTGATGTCCACAGCAGCGATGCGAAAGCAAAACATTTCAAAATCCAGATCACCAAGATCGGACTGGTGGAGAAGAAAGAGCTGAATGAGGAATTCTTCACACAGCTTTACCCGGCTGGTGATGTGAAAACCGAAGCTGACTTCCGCAACAAAGTGAAAGAAGAAATCGCAGCATACTGGAATTCACAGGCCCGTAACCAGATCCACGACCAGGTGTTCCATAAACTCACCGACAATACGTCGATTGAATTCCCGGAAAGTTTCCTGAAAAAATGGATGGCTACACAAGGTGAAGAACCAAAGTCACCGGAAGCCGTGGAAAGTGAATTCCCTGCTTTCCTGAGCCAGCTGAAGTGGTCGCTGATTACTGATAAGGTTGTCAACGAAAACAGCATAGCCGTGAGCCCTGAAGAAGTGAAAGAGTTTGCCAAACAGCAGCTGTTTGGTTATATGGGAAATATGGGTACTTCACTGGGTGATGACCAGCCATGGGTCAACGATTATATCGATCGTATGATGAAAGACCGCAAGTATGTGGAAGATGCGTACAACCGCCTGCAGACACAGAAGATTTTTGAGTGGACTGAAACCAGACTGAACCCCGCCGATAAATCAATCAGCGCGGATGAGTTCACTAAAATGGTGGAAGCACACCAGCACAGTCATCATTAACTGATTCGCAGATCATATTACCGGCCGGCTGTTTCCAACAGCCGGCCTTTTTTTAGTCCTGGCTTTCGGGTTTCTTTTTCTTGCGGGTCTTGTTGTACAACTGCCGGGCCTGCTGCACCATCAGTACAAATTCCCGCTGGTTGACATTAGCGGGATCCGCGGTGGCGGTCGCCAGCAGCACCATATCATTCCAGTTGACCAGCTTTGTAGCAGCAGAACCCCGGAGCATCTGGCCAAACTGTGCCACTGCACCGGCAAAGCGGTAAGTACTTTCGGCAGTGGCATAAGGTTCGTAGTCGTATGGCACACGGAAGGCGGCACATTTGTTTGCCGTATCACCCGCATTGCTGTAATTGACACGGATATTTGCAAAACGTTCGATCACTGTTGTGTCTTTACCGGCCGGTTCGATTTCAAACACACCCATCATCGAATAGCCGGATCCGATCTCCCCGCCATCTACCACCGCATTGACATCGTTCAGGGCACCCACCCGGTTATCGAACCCGATAAGCCGGTATTGTTTTACATATGCCGGGTTAAAATCCACGTTCATATACGCATTGTCGGCCACGGAATAAAGGGTCTGGCTGAACTCCTGCATCATTACCTTCTGTGCTTCACTGAATGTATCAATATAGGCGAAGTTGCCATTGCCTTTGCGGGCAAGCGTCTGGATCTTGCTATCCTTGTAGTTGCCCATGCCCACGCCAAGGCAGGTAAGGTAAATACCCGAAGCCTTATGCCGCGAGATCATTTCATCGAGCTCATCCTCGGTACGGAGGCCGACATTGAAGTCGCCATCAGTGGCAAGGATCACGCGGTTATTGCCACCGGGGATAAAATGTTTGGTCGCCAGCATGTATGCATACTTGATGCCTGCCTCACCGGGGGTGGAACCACCTGGCTGCAGTTCATCAATGGCTTTGTAGATGCTGTCTTTTTCCGCACCACTGGTGGTTTGCAGCATGATTCCGGTATTGCCGCCATATGCCACGATCGACACACTGTCTTTTGCACGGAGGTTTTCCACCAGCATCCGGAATGCGGATTTAAGCAACGGCAGCCGGTTGGTCATGTCCATTGAACCCGATACATCGATCAGGAAGACCAGATTGCTGGGAGGAAGTTTTTCGAGGTCGAGTTTTTTTGCAGAGAGGTTTACAAAAAACAACTGGTTGAGCGGGTTCCAGGGACAGGAAGTCAGTTTGGTCCTCAGGTGGAACAAATCCTTTGGAGGCGGCTGCGTATAACTGAGGTTGAAATAATTAAGCATCTCCTCCACCCGTACTGCATCAGGGGGCACTACGGTATTGGTAGCAAGGAAACGGCGGATATTGCTGTAGGAGGCACGGTCCACATTCAGGGAAAGCCCGGTGTTTGGGAACTTTGAGGTATTGACGAAATTATTTTCGAGGATGCTGGCGTAAGATTCCTCACCGGTATACCATTGCTTGCGGTCTTCCCGCACCATTCCTTTCACGAGCGATGCAAGCCGGCTGACATTACTGGCTGATGAAGATGCAGGCAGCAGGTGGAGTTTGAGGTTGAGGTAATTGTCGGCGGTGACGGCCACCCGTTCGGGACGGTATCCGGTAAGGGAGAAGTTGAAAGTATCCGTTTTGCTGCTCGCCACAATACCGAATGCACCACTGGTACCGCTCTTGTATACATACCCTGTTTTTGTGTTCAGGATGGTTACGTTCTGCAGTGGGTTATTCGCCTCGTCGCGGATCTCCCCACGGAGGTAGAACTGCTGGCTTTGGACCTGCAGGCTGGCAAGGAGTAAAAGTATGATATGGCAAACAGCCTTCATGCGCGAATATTACCCGCAAAAATTGCAAAAAAGGCTGATAAACAAGAGTAAATGGAGTGCTAAATTTCAGAAACTGTCAGATCAGCTGGTAAATTTCCTTCAGGTTGCGCCCCAGGCCATCATAATCGAGCCCGTAACCGACCACAAATTTGTCGGGGATGTCAAAACCCACATAATCAGGCCTGATCGGGAAAACAGTAGCGGACGACTTATGGAGCAGTGACGCTATTTTAAGCGATTTTGGCTGCTGGTGGATCAGTTTGGGGAGAAACTGGTGCAGCGTTTTGCCGGTATCGATGATATCCTCCACAATCACCACCTCCTTGCCGTAAAGGTCCTCATCGAGCCCGATGGAGGTGACCACATTACCGGTGGATTTCATGCCTTCGTAGGATGCGAGTTTGATAAAACAGATTTCCGCATCCACCGTAAGGTGTTTGAAGAGATCTGCGGCAAACATGAATGAGCCATTCAGGATAGCAATAAAAAACGGGCGGCTGTGGCGGTAATCCGTGTTGATCTGTTCAGCCAGGAAACGGATCCTGCTTTGTATGGTTTCCTCGGAAAGATAGGTTTCGAATGATTTATCCCTGATAGTAACAGTAGCCATATAAAATTGGTTTTGCCTGCGCGGACTATCTTCCCGATGCAGGTGTGACACGGTTTGTATTCGTGAGTGTTTCCGCGAGCTTTGGCATCACCGGTGCTTTCGAACGCAGGTATAATTTTTCACCGGTTGCGGGCTGCATGTAATTGCGGAGCAGGTTGAGTTCGAGCAGTGATTCCAGGCGGATGCCTTCGGTCTGTGCGATATCCAGCAGCGTCTCGCCGGTCTTCACCACATGGAATTCATGATCACCGGTCTTACGTTTGCGTTGCAGGAAAATAAGCTGTGCCTTCAGCAGGGTTTCCGTTTCTGCCAGGTCATTGAACTCAAATAATTTTGACAGCGGGATCTTATATTGCTCAGCTACCGGCAGCAATGCAACACCGGCGCCGATATAAACCACCTTTGTACCATTCACCCTGAATTCACCCATCGGGTATTCACTGGCTGCTGCCGGTTGTTCTGTTTCCATGGCGAGGGGTTCCTGTAATGTTTCCTGTTTTTTATCCTCCGGAAGCACCGCCGCCACTTCTTCCTGGCCCGGCACCGTTTTACCCATGGCGATAAGTGTGTAATCCTGCAGATGGTAATCCTCCACCAGTTTGATAATGATCTGCGGGTATTTTGGATTGGTGGCATAACCGGCCTTTTTCAGGCCCTTTGCCCAGCCTTCATAATCGAGCGGATCGAGATTGAACAGGGAAGCATACCTGGTATTGTTGCGCAGGAAATCGGAATGGTCGCGGTAGGATTGCTGCGGTTCGTCATACTTCCGGAAACACTCATTCGGCGCATCATCGGTGTGTGACACTGACGGGCCTGTCCAGTTGGACTTACATTTTATCCCGAAATGGTTATTTGATTTTTTCACCAGCGGGCTCTGGCCTGCCATCGTCTCATGGATGCCCTGTGCCAGTTTGATCGATGCCGGCACGCCGGTCCGCTGCATTTCAGTGATCGCTATTTCCTTGTAGGTAGCGATGTATTCCTCTATCGTTTCATTGTTCTGCCCGTGCAGGGTAATACCGGCGGCAAGTGTCAGGCAGAGCAGGATTTTTTTGCGGGTAATCATGATTATCGGTTAAAGTTTACGCAACAGGTACAAGCCATCGCGAAGCGTCAGCATCATCTTTTCTACATCCTCCCTTCCAAGGATGAATTCATTGAAATCGCGGATCGCCTTTCCGCTTTTCCCCCTGACTGGTTCTTCCAGCACATCCCCATGGAAAAAAACATTGTCTGCCAGGATAAAACCATTCTTCCTGACCCGTGGCACTACCAGTTCGAAATATTCGCGGTAGCCTGTCTTGTCCGCATCAATAAACACCAGGTCCCACTCCTCATCCAGTGTGGGGATAATGCCTGCCGCAGCACCCGTATGGGTGATGATTTTTGCACCAAGGGGCGAACGTGCAAAATAGGCAGAGGCGGTGCTGGTTTCTTCCTCCCTGATATCGATCGTATGCAGCAATCCGTCTTCAGTGAGTCCCGACGCCAGGCAGAGTGCACTGTAACCGGTAAATGTACCGATCTCCAGGATCCGCCGTGGGCGCAGCATCCAGCTTACCATCTGCAGCCACTTACCCTGGAGGTGTCCGCTCAGCATATTGGGATGGGCATGTGTTGCGAGCGTATGGTCACAGATCTCCCGGAGCAGGGGCTCGTCGGGTGTGGTGAATCGCTCTGCGTATGCCTGAACCTGGGGATGAATCAGCTCCACCTTTTTTTTGGCAAAGATAACTACTTCAGCGTTGCGGCCGGTGCTTCCGGGCGGGCCGGGGACGACACCAGCAGCAGTCCGCCCATGGTAATCAGTCCGTTGACAATGAGCAGTTCGGGACCGAACCGGAAATTGCCAAACAGAGATGCCTGGTTCTTTTCCAGCAGCAGGCAGATCAGTGGCGCAACAATACATACCAGCGGTACCAGCCTGTCGTTCACCGACCGGCTGGTCAGGATCCCGAAAGTAAAGAGGCCGAGCAGGGGACCATAGGTGTAAGCCGCCACTTTCAGGATCACGTCGATCATGCTGCGGCTGTTGATCTCGTTAAACACCATCACAAAAACGAGAAAGATCAGGGCAAACACCAGATGCACCCGCTGGCGGATTTTCTTTTTCTTCGGGTCGGTCCAGTCGGCCTTCCGCTGCATCCCGATAATATCAATACAGAAGGAAGAGGTCAGCGCCGTGATGGCACCATCCGCACTTGGAAACAATGCGGAGATGAGCGCGATGATAAAGATCACGGATACCACCGGTGGCATGTGCTGGAGTGCAATAGCCGGGAAAAGTTTATCCCCGCCTACATTCTGGCCGTTGAGCATAAACTGTGTCACCTCTTTCCCGTCCACTACCTGTGTGACCATACCGGCGCCGAGGCTTTCGGCGTACATGAATAAAAGGCCACCGAGCACCAGGAACAACATGATCACAAAGAGCAGGATCACCGAAAGGGTAACCACATTTTTCTGTGAATCGCCCAGCCGTTTGACCGAAATATTTTTTTGCATCATTTCCTGGTCCATCCCCGTCATCGTGATGGTGATAAATGCACCTGCAAGGATCTGTTTGACAAAAAACAGCTTGCTGCCGGGGTCGGTAAAGAAGATTTTCGAATACCCTTTTTCACCCATCGCCGAGATGGCGCTGCCCAGGCTGGTGTCCATGGCATTGAGCATATACACCACACATACGATCAGGCCGGTCAGCATAAACGTGGTCTGGAGGGTATCCGTAAACACGATGGTCTTCACCCCGCCTTCATACGTATAAATAAGGATCATCAGCAGGATGATCAGGGTGGTGAGCCAGAAGGGCACATCAAAACTGGAAAGGATCGCATCCTGCAGGATTTTCACCACGAGGTAAAGCCTTGCCGTGGCACCGAGTGTACGGGACAGGATAAAAAAACCAGCACCGGTTTTGTACGACCGGAAACCCAGGCGTGTGCTCAGGTAGTTATAGATCGATGTCAGGTTGAGCCGGTAATAAAGGGGCAGCAATACATAGGCAATCACGAGGTAACCTACCAGGTACCCCAGCATGATCTGGAAATAGGCAAAGGAATCATTGCCCACCCCGCCCGGTACGCTGACAAATGTAACGCCCGACAGCGAAGTGCCGATCATACCAAAGGCCACCAGCATCCAGTTGCTGTTGCGGTTACCGATAAAAAATGATTCGTTGTTGGAGTTGCGGGAGGTGTACCAGGCAACTACGAGGAGGATCAGGAAATAACCGATTACAAACGAAAAGAGTAATCCAGCCGACATAGAATATTATTTTAAAGATACCTGTGCCCGGTAACCCGGTTACAATTTTTGAAGGTAAACAAAATTCGCTTCCTTTGCCGCAAACTTACAATATGGGAGTGAGCTCGGTTGCTGTATTCTGTGGTTCAAAAAACGGGAACGACCCGCTCTTTGCCCGGCACACCGTTGCACTGGGCAAGCTGCTTGCGGCCAATGGTATCAGGGCGGTTTACGGTGGTGGCAATGTAGGCATCATGGGGCTGATAGCTGACTCCGTGATGGAGGCTGGCGGACAGGTATCGGGTGTGATCCCGCAGGTACTGGTTGAATGGGAACGCCAGCATACAGGCATCACCGAACTTTTTGTGGTAGGCAATATGCATGAGCGGAAAAAAATGATGTACGATCTCTCCGATGCGGCCATCATCCTGCCTGGTGGCTTTGGCACCCTTGATGAACTGTTTGAAATGATCACGTGGAACCAGCTGTCTATCCACGATAAACATATTTTCATTCTCAACACCAATGGCTTCTATGACCACCTGATTGCGCATATCGGGAAAATGCAGGAGCAGGGCTTCCTGTATGAGGCGGCAACACAGCGTCTTCGTTATGCCCCGGACCCGGAGTCCATTGTACAGCTGCTGCTGGCGGATTGATCAGCGCCGGTTTTTTCCCTGGAACAAACCGATACTGGCACCTGCCCGGATGATGGGTACCATATCAATCCGCTGCTGTGAAGTGTTGTTGGGATTCACCGTCACATTCACATAAGGGGAGTTCATGTTTTTCAGCACATCAAACAACAGGGAAATATAAAAGAACGTATTCGAACCCGGCTGACGGCCCTGGGCGAGTCCCGCCCCAAGAAGCAGTGAGTTGGTACCCGTTTTTATCCGATCCGACGGATATGAACCACCAGGGGCAGGGATATATTTCAGTGTGGTAAAATTGTGTTCCAGCTGTCCCTGGACAAACAGGAACTTTACGGGATAAAGACGTGTGAACACGCCGGGACCATACACGGTCTGGCGGATCTTGTCATTGTATTGCAGGTAGTCACGTGCGCCGTTGTACAGGAAGTTAAATGCGATCCCGGCATCCACCCAGTCGGCCAGGGTATACCCCAGCATCGGGTTGGCACCGAGTAATGTCTGCCCGTTAAAGAACGACAGCGTCACACTGCCTCCGGTAAACAGCCGCTCCTTTTCAAATCCGCCACCACCCTCATCCTGCGCGTTGGCTATGACTCCGGACAGCAATATCATCAGTACAAGTGGGATCTTCTTCATGGGTATTTTTTTAAGTGTTCACACAGGACTTACAGGTTTTTTCAGTTGTTCCTGCATCTGCCAGTCCAGTTCAAGTGCCGATACCAGCCTGGGTACCGTTGGCCATCCGGCAATGATCAGTCCAAGCGTAACTGCCGCCAGTGCAAGGAAAGGAAAACTGCCGGTGAGCAGGTAAATCACAAGTGTTATCCATGCGGGCGTTTCCAGCACTACGAGGTATATGACAAACGATGTCCGGTAGATGTTTAATTTACCGGAAAGGGGTTTTATGGAATTTTTAGCATTGACCTGTCCGCGCGCGAGGATTTTTTTTGCCGCAAGCATACAGGTAAAAGCGATGAACATCACCACCACCAGGAGTATCGTATGATAGCTGTTCAGTCCGGGCATAAACGCACCTGCCGACTCCACCAGTACAAGGGCGACGACCAGGAAAAAAACAACACCCGCCACCATCGCTGCGGTCAGCACCTGGAGGGTCCTGACTACCTGCCATGGCGCAGCCTGTTGCCCTTCATTACTCATGCATCAAAGATTTTTCCGGCGTTCAGGATATTATGCGGGTCAAACACTTTTTTGATTCCGCGCATCAGTTCCAGCTGTGCCTGCTCGAAAACGATATGCATGTAAGGTTTCTGGATCAGGCCAATGCCATGTTCCCCGCTGATGGTGCCGCCGAGGCTTTTGACCAGGGCAAATAAGGCACCGAGGCTTTTTGTCATTTCTGCATCACCATGACTGTTGGGTGTGCCTTCCTTGCGGATGCGGATATGCAGGTTGCCATCCCCTGCGTGCCCATAACAGACTGCCTGGAAGCCATGCTGTATACCAAGCTCCTTGACTCCCTTTACGAGTTTGGGCAGCTCTGCCCTTGGTACTACTGTATCTTCCTCAATAGTAAACCCGGCAAGTTTGACCGCTTCGGCGGTACGCCGGCGGAGTTTCCAGAGTTCTGCTTTCTGTTGTGCATCATCCGCGAAAAATACTTCCCCGCCATCGTACTGCAGCATCAGTTCCGCGATCTGCTCCATCTCCCCCATCAGTACGTCCACATTGTTGCCATCCACTTCTATGATCAGGTGCGCGGCTATATCGTCGGTAACCGGTACCGCGAAACTGTCCACCATCCTGCTCACGATCTTCAGTGCATCAATTTCCACCAGCTCGAGTGCACTGGGCGTGAAACCCGCACGGAATATGGCACTTACGGCTTCGCTTGCTTTTTCCAGCGACTGGAAAGGCACGAGCATGAGCAGGTCGTGTTTGGGATGCGGGATCAGGCGCAATACGATTTTAGTAACGATGCCGAGTGTGCCTTCGCTTCCCACCACCAGTTGCGTGAGGTTATATCCCGTTGAATTCTTCAATACATTTGAGCCGGTCCAGATAATGGATCCATCGGGCAGCACTACTTCCAGGTTGAGCACATAATCTTTCACCACGCCATATTTAACGGCCTTCGGACCGCCACTGTTTTCAGCCACATTACCACCGATAAAACAGGAGCCGCGGCTGCTTGGATCCGGCGGGTAAAACAACCCTTTTTCTTTTACCGCATTCTGCAGTACTTCCGTGATCACACCCGGCTCGGTGGTCACCTGCAGGTTGCGTTCGTCGATCTCTATGATGCGGTTGAGTCGTTCGGTCGAGAGCAGCACACCGCCCAGATGCGGCAATGCACCACCACTGAGACCGGTACCCGCACCACGTGGGGTCACGGGGATATAGTTATCATTACACACGCGCATAATAGCGCTGACCTCCGCAGTTGTCTGCGGTTTGAGCACCACATCGGGCAGGTAACTCAGTTTCTCGGTTTCGTCGTGGGAATAATGTAAAAGGGATTCGCCGTCTACAAACACAAATTCTGCCCCACAGATGCTACGGAACGTCTCGAGCTGCTCCATCGCCGGGGTCAGCGCCTTGATCTCTTCAGTCATTTTAAATTAATATTCTGGTAACTGTAAAAATCGGAAAAAAAATACCTACCGCCCGTTAGTTTTTAAAAGAGGGACAGAGCGATTGCCTGCGGTTACCCTTGTACTGGTCAAATACCCCCTGTTTCACAAGGGAAAATTCGAAGGCACCGCGACTGCCATTGAAGTTTTTGAGTGTGCTGATGGTGGCATCATAGGTGAAAGTGAAAATATAATCCTTGATTCCAAGGCCCACCATCGGGATCACCGCGTCGTTGCTGCGGTAATACAGTCCGCCGATCAGGATATTATCCCCGTCCCCTGAAAGATTGTAATGCGCGTTCGCGCCGAGTACCCATTCCGTGGATTTCGCCTGCAGCGAAAAATAGGAATTCGGGTTGACGATCAGCTGGTCGTTTACCTTGAAACTACCATTGATAAATGCAGTATGCCTTACGGCTAAGCGGTTATCAACGCCCGGGGACTCATCAAAAAAGGATTCGCGGGGGCGGTTCAGGTGATGCGATGAAAACCCGATGTTGAGATAACTCCTTTCGTCAGGGAAATAGGCATAGTTCACACCCGCCTGGATATCGAGGTAGTTGATATTGTTTGCAGCCAGCGCCACGCTGGTGGGCAGGTTGGCGTCAAAGAAATGCCCGTCGAACTGGTCAGGGAATTTCAGGTTGGTGACATTGATCTGTTTATTGGCATAACCTACGTTGAACCCGGCACTGAGCAGGCTTCCGAGGTTCAGCATCTGGTGGTAGGCCACTGAACCATACAGGCGTGTGGAGGTCAGGTTACCGCTTCCGGCAACATCCCGAAGGATCATTCCACCCACACCCAGCCAGCCATCGCTGTTTTCATTGGTCATTGCCTGCACATCGCCCCACGCACTCATGGTCTTGTATGGCACATTCATGATCGAGGACCACTGGTTGCGGTAGTTGACACCAACGCGGTAATCACCATCCGGCTGGAACCCTGTATTGGCGGGGTTGGTCAGCAAGGGGGAATTCATGAACTGTGAAAAATGCAGGTCCTGGGCGGTGGCGGCTGAACCCAGCCCCATGGCAGCAAGCACCAGCACCAGCAACCGCAGGCTGCTGGCTGTTACGTAATTGTTCCGTTGTCTTCCGGTTGCACAAGTTTTACTCACAATGACTCCTTTTTATTTCGTCTGCTAACGTATTAACGTAATATCTCCCGTTTTGGTCGTCTTCGTTCCATCGAAGAATTCCACTGCAAGGGTATAAGCATATACATCCATCGGCTGGATCGTACCATTCACCCGTCCATCCCAGCCCTGGTTGCGGCTGCTGGTTTCAAAAACTTTTTTGCCCTGGCGGTTGTAGATCGTGAATTTGATTTTAGCAATACCAAAACCCATCGGTTTCACGATACTGTTGATATCATTCCTGCCCGGTGCAAATGCGTTTGGTACATCGAGTGCCGGTTCTATTATACTTACCACGTCCTGGCAGACAGTATCCGAACAACCGAGACTGTTGTACGCCACCAGGCATGCGGTGTAGGTACCAGGTGCATTGTAAAGGTGTGTCACGTTCGATCTCGATGCAGTTGCCAGTGAATCACCATCACCAAAGTACCAGAGGAACCGGATTGAATTGGGCGATGAAGTATTTGCAAACACATACGGTGTGTTCAGTACCGGCGCAGTCGGGGTGGTGGTGAAAGACGGTACGGGTCCTTCCAGCACCACAATTGTTGCATAGGCCGTATCCGTCAGGTTACAGGTATTTGGATTATTGGCAACCATCCGTACACGGTAAGTGCCCGGTGTGGTATAGGTATGTACCGGATTGGCAAGGGTAGATGTATTATCCGCACCGGAAGCAGGATCGCCAAAGTCCCATACAAAATCCTCCCCACCGATTGTGTTGCTGCTGTTGAATACGGCGTCGTACACCGCACAACCCTGTGGAGGTGTGGTAAACTGCGCATCCACATTTGCCGCCACATTGATCGGGAGCAGCAGCGAATCGGGATTGTTGCAATAAGTTGTATCATTCAGAACAAGCCGGACCTGGTACGGACCCACTGCCGGGAACGTATGTGTCACCGGATTGATACCGGCCCGTACCCGCGGACTGCCATCACCAAAGTCCCAGGTAAAGGAAGAATCAGTAAACGGTCGTGTCGGGTCGGTGGTGGAAAGGTTATCAAAACGGAACTCCAGTGAATTACAGGATCCGGTTTTGGTGAAGCTGGCATCAAGGTTTGCAATAAGGTCACCAACCCGGATATTAATATACGAGGTGTCACGTTCGTTGCAGCTCGCCGGGTCAATCGCGATCATCATCACGCGGTAATCACCCACGAGGTTGAAGGTATGGTTCTGCGTGTAACCGGCGGCAGCAGGCAGCGGACCCACAACTGGCGAACCATCCCCAAAGTCCCAGATATACTCGGTTGCGTTGCGGATAATATCCGTAAAGGTCACTGACAGCGGAAGGCAACCTGCCGTGTCACGTGGTACGCCACCGATGGCAGACTGTACTTCTGCACCCACACCCGCGAGATTGAATGCGATTTTTGCCATCCCCAGGTTACACCCTGGCAATGCCCGGTTGCTGGGCGACCATACACCGGGTGAGGTAGGCGGTACGCCGCCCCCGCCGCAGTTTGCACACATGGCCTGGTAGATCACCCCATTGCGGTCAAAGCGGCTGGTACCGCCATCCACGTGGTCGGTGAGCCCCCCATTCTGTCCAAAGAAGCTGGCATATAGCGGACCGGGACCGGCTGCGTTGCGGCGAAGCACAAAGAAATAAAAATCCGCTCCATCGGGGCCGCCCCTTGGATACGGGAGGGCATCGGCAGTAACCGGCAGTCCTGCTGTCCCTGCATTCTGGTAGCCACTGGATACAGAGCCACCCCATCCGGATACGTATACGTTTTCACAACGGTCCACAAGGAAAGCTGTCGGGGAAATATTCGGACGCTGGTTCACCGTACCAAAGGTGGTGCGGTAAACGTAAGCAGAAAGATCAGGCTGGAGTTTCGCAATAAACTGTTTGGAGCCGGGTATGCTGTATGCCGCATTGATCGCAGGCATGTCACCCGTGGTGGTACCCATGATGTACGGGAAGCCAAAGCGGTCAAACTGTACACCGTAAATCTGGTCGATAGCACTGGTGCCGATATAGGTCGACTGCAGGATTGCAGTACCACTATTGTTGATCCGCGCTACAAACCCATCGATATTTCCCGCCGGGCCGGCACCAATCGTCCCCGCACGCGATCCAGGGAAGTCAGTACTTTCCGTACCTCCTGCGATAAATACATCGCCGGTGGGCGAAATGGCGAGTACATAGGCCGCATCGTTACCCGTGCCACCGATATAACTGCCAAATAATCTTGTGTTGAGGGTGGGGTCAAACTTCAGGATGATACCATCCTGGCCACCGCCACCGAATGCAGGCTGGAAACCACCTGCGGTTACGGCACCCATGGTGCTGGACCGCGTACTGGATGCTACGTAAATATTGCCACCGCCATCGAGTATCACTTCACTGCGACCGTCATCACCATAGTTCTGCTGGAGCGAATTGGTACCGGAACGGTTGATGGAAATATTCACACCATCATCCCCTGCACCGCCGATCTTGGCAGAACCGATCAGCCCTGATCCGGTTGCATTCAGTTTGGTAACCACGATATCATACCCGCCACCGATATTACTGGCATTGCCGAGCATGGGATAATTGGGGGAATTGGATCGTCCGGCCAGTACGAGGTTGCCATCAACATCCACCACCAGGCTATGCGGTTGTTCGTTTCCACTGCCACCAACATAGGTTGCATAAACCCGGGCACTGCCGTTTGGTGAAAGTTTGATAATACCGATATCGATGGGACCAGGTGCATCGCTGCTGTTGTTGTTCTGGTAGTTCTGCTGGAATGAACCCACCGTGGTCGGGAAACCATTGTCGAATACGATACCACCGCCATAAAAACTGCCATCAGGACCATAGGTGGCCGTGAAACCCCAGTTGTTGCCGGTACTGCCGGAGAACGAACAGAAAATGAGTGCGGGATCGATGATCAGGGTGGCATTGGGATCATTGCCCTTCACATCAAATGTGAGGATATTGTCTTTCACCACATATTTACAACTAACATCGCGACGGTCTTTCGCGGTGTACTGGTACGTGTACGGTGTCGATTCCCTGAGTTCACCTACCGAAGTGGACACCACCAGTTCCTTGTTGCGGATGCTGAGTTTATCAATGCCTTCGTACTTCAGCGCGATCTTTTTGAGGTCGGCTCCGGGACGCGCGATGATATCGTATTTCATTACACCATTATAGGTGTAGTAGCGCACATCCACATTGGGGTAAATTTCCTTCAGTGTAACGGCCTGGTATATTTTACAGTTGCCCGCCCATTTGGAAGGGTCGCTGCCGATGATGTAGTTGTTGAATGTCTCGAGTGGTTTATCACCTGTCACCACCATTTTCGGCGAAGCCCCCACAAAGTCCACATTGTAGGCATGTGACCGGAGGATCATACTGCCATCGGCACCCTTGGTGGCCGTTGAGTTTTCGCTGCCATGGTCATGCAGCAATTGCTGGATGGTACCAAGGTCTTTCTGGTTGTGCTGGAGGATGGTGAAACCGGTGGAGCGGATAAACACGGCACCGGTGTTGAGATCACCTTTGTATTTAACCTTGCTGTCCCATTGTCCGCGGTTTTCAATAAACTCAATATTGCTGTAATCCTGGGCCGGAAGCGTCAGGACAGCACATAGCAAAACAATCAGGGCTGATAGGCGTGTAAGGGTAACCATTCTGTTTATTAATATAGTCAATTTTTCCGTTCAGTTTCCGGAAAACTTATGTTAAGAAATTTTGCTCCAGCCCTGTTTTCCCTTCTGCTCCTGCAGGAAGAATTTCAGTGAGGCATTTGCCGCCGAATCAAGTCCCGGGTCCTCCTCTACAAGGTTCACTGCCAGCTCCCTGGCCGTTTCCAGCAACCCACGGTCCTGCATAAGGTCCGCGATCCGGAAATTCAATAGCCCACTCTGGCGGGTGCCTTCAATATCACCTGGTCCGCGAAGTTCCAGGTCCTTTTCGGCGATTTTAAAACCATCATTGGTCGAGGTCATGATCTGGATGCGCTCGCGCGCATCTTTACCCAACGAAGACCCGGTTAAAAGTATGCAGTAGCTTTGTTCGGCACCCCGTCCAACCCGTCCCCTCAGCTGGTGCAACTGGGAGAGACCGAATTTCTCGGAGCTCTCGATCACCATCACCGATGCATTTGGCACATTGACCCCCACTTCGATAACGGTGGTCGATACCATGATCTGAGTGTCGCCGGAGACAAACCGTTGCATGTTCTGCGTTTTTTGGTCCGACGGCTGGCGTCCATGCACCATACTGATCCAGTATCTGGGTTCCGGGAAATAGCCTTTCACGGTTTCAAAACCCCTCATCAGGTCTTCATAGCTCAGCTTTTCACTTTCTTCAATGAGGGGGAAAATGATATAGACCTGGCGGCCTTTATCGATTTCGGCCCTGAGAAAACTCATGACACGGCTTCGCTGGGTTTCATAACGGTGTACGGTGGTAATTGGTTTACGGCCGGGAGGGAGTTCATCTATAACGCTTGTATCGAGATCTCCGTATGCGGTCATTGCTAAAGTTCTGGGAATTGGTGTGGCGGTCATCACCAGCACATGTGGCGGGGTCTCCGCCTTCTGCCAGAGCCTTGCCCGCTGGGCCACCCCGAAGCGATGCTGTTCGTCAATGATCACCATGCCGAGGTTCCTGAACTGCACCACCTCCTCAATTACGGCATGCGTGCCGATCAGGATTTTTATTTCCCCTTCCAGCAGGCCTTTTAACATTTCGCGTCGTTGGGCCTTTTTCGAAGAACCGGTGAGGATCGCCACTTTTACCGGCAGGCCCTCCAGCAGTTCACTTATTCCGGCAAAGTGTTGCCTGGCGAGGATTTCAGTAGGCGCCACCAGGCATGCCTGGAAACCATTGTCAATGGCGAGTAACATGGTCAGCAATGCCACCATCGTTTTCCCGCTTCCCACATCGCCCTGCAGCAGCCGGTTCATCTGCCGGCCGGTGGCGGTATCCTGCCGGATCTCGCGGATCACCCGCTTTTGTGCACCCGTCAGTTCAAATGGTAATTTTTCTGTATAAAAACGATTGAAAAGGTCACCGACTTTTCCAAAAACAACACCCCGCGATGCACGCTGCCTTGCAGAGCGGAGCAGGTTCATCCGCACCTGGGCGATAAAAAGTTCTTCAAACTTTAGCCGCCGCACCGCTTCCTGGTACAGGGCCTGGTTTTCGGGGAAATGGACCTGCCGGTAGGCATGGAAGCGGTTCATCAGTCCGAGGGTATCGATGATGGGCTGCGGGATGTTTTCCGGCAGGTCTTTTTCCCGCACCTGCATCATAAGCACAGCCGTGAGTTTGGCCAGCTGCCTGCCACCGAGCCCGCGGGATTTTAATTTCTCCGTGCTGGGGTAGACCGGTTCGAGGAATGACCGGCCGTCTTTTTTTTCCGGCGTCCAGGACTCAATTTCGGGATGCACTACCTGCGGACTGTTATTGAAAAATCCGGGTTTGCCGTACACCAGGTACGACTGCCCTTCCACCAGGTTCTTCTGCACAAAACTGATACCCTGGAACCAGGCCAGCTCCAGCACGCCCGTGCCGTCCTGGATTTTTGCCACAAGCCGCCGTCCGCCTTT
>SEAD01000042.1 GCA_004173355.1 Chitinophagaceae bacterium
CACGCACAAGGTTCGGGTTTTCCTCCCGACAAGGTGTGCACCAGCTTGCCCAGAAATCAACCAGCACAAATTTCCCACGGTAGGAACTCAGCGAAACGGGTTTTCCGTTTACATCCGGCAGGGTGAAATCGGGGGCTGCTTTGCCGATCAGGCTCGCTGCAGCGGGCATTTCAGTCTGCTGTTCCTGGGCAACCTGTTGTGCCAGTTGTTTGTTGACCGCCTGCAAGCCTTCATGTGTCGGATTAGCCCTGGCAGTTTTGTCTACAATTGCCAGCACGGTATCGAGTGACAGTCCCTCCAATCCAAATCCCCGGGAGTTGGCCATTGCCTGGTAAAACCCGAGCTCAAAAAGAGTCAGCGCCGGGTCCTTTGCTTCATTAATCGACTTAAGTGCGAAACCCCTGATCTTTTTTGCCAGCTCCTGCTGTTTGTTATCCAGTTCAGTGATCAGGCTGTCGCTGGCGCCCCTCATCTGCAGGGTATCCCGCTCTTTGGAGATCACAAAGATCTTCTGCAGGTCGGTGTTGGTAGACAACATGAAGTTGCGCAGGGTGATGCTCGCCGGTGAGCCGGTTACCTCATATTTATCAACGATCGGTTCTGCAGCCGGGGCCATCTGTATGGCCAGTTTAATCAGGGCCTGGTCGTTTACAATACTTGCAGCCGGCGCCCGCATCTGGTCCAGGCGGATATTGTATATCACTGACTCCCCGGTCCTGCCCGTCAGGGTAAAACTCCCGTCCTTGGCGATCTCGGCGGAATCCTCGATGATTGGTTCAATAGTGACGGGTACTTTTTCCAGGTAGGCCCACTTTGCCGTGTTATTGGTAATTGTACCCTTCACCTGCATCCTGTTTGCATCCTGTTTACTGATGCAGGCACCCAACGACACCAGCGAGGAAACCAGCAGGAATGCCGGGACAAAACGCGACTTCATTTCACGCATAACTAATAATTGAATTAAGATTTTAATTTTTCAAGCAGCAGCTGGTTGGTCACTTTCGGATCCGCCTTTCCTTTGGATCGTTTCATCACCTCACCCACAAATAGCGCGAGTAGTCCTTTTTTCCCTTTTTTGTATTCGGCAACTTTTGCATCAAACTGCTGCAGCACCTGGTCTACCAGCGGTCCCAGTTCATCCGCACTGGATTCCTGGATCAATCCCAGCTGGCTTGCAGCATCTAAGGGATCATCACCTGGGTTAACCAGCAGGTGGGCAAACAATTTTGAAGTGGCAGCCGAGCTGCTGATTTTATTACCGTCAACCAGTGCGATCAGGGCCGCAATGGCAGCGGGTTTCAGAGGGAGCCCGGAAAGTCCCGTGCCCTGCTCATTCAACCATGATTTAATACTTCCCAGCATCCAGTTGGCGGCCGCTTTCTGGTTTCCTGTGTGCCGGCAGACTGCTTCAAAGTAATCTGCCATTTCAATATCCTCGGTAATTACCCGGGCATCATATTCCGGCAGGTTCCAATCCCTCATGTACCGCGTGATGCGGTCGCGCTGGAGTTCCGGGATGGTGATCCGCACCGATTCAATAAAATCATCGGTAAGGTTAAAGGGGGGAAGATCAGGATCCGCGAAATAACGGTAATCGTCGGCATCTTCCTTATCGCGGATGGCAAAGGTTTTACCCGTGACCACATCCAGTGTTCTTGTCTGTTGTTTTACTTCCTCACCTTTCTCGATCATCCCGGTCAGGCGCTCCGTTTCGTATTCCACGGCCTTGCGTGCATTCCGGATGGAGTTGAGGTTTTTGATTTCCACCTTTGTCCCGAGTTGTGCATCCCCGCGGAGACGGACTGAAATATTTACATCGCAACGGAAGCTACCTTCCTCCATATTGCCATCACAAACCCCGAGGTACCGGACGAGCTTGCGAAGTTCAGTGAGGTAGGCGGCGGTTTCATCAGCACTTTGCAGGTCGGGTTCAGTTACAATTTCAATCAACGGAGTACCCGCGCGGTTATAATCCACGCCTGTATTGTAAGGATCGGCATCATGCACACTCTTTCCTGCATCTTCTTCCATATGGATGCGGTTGAGCCTGATATCGCGGTTACCTTCTGCCGTGCTGATGGGCACATGGCCTCCCTTGCATATCGGCGTGGTATGCTGTGATACCTGGTAGCCCTTCGGGAGGTCAGGGTAGAAGTAATTCTTGCGTGCGAAATAGTTATTCTTTTCAATAGTGCAGTTACATGCGAGTCCCATTTTGATTGCATGACTGATCGCCTGCCGGTTCATTTTCGGGAGTGTACCGGGGTGGGCGAGGGTGATCGGACTCACCTGTGTATTCGGTTCTGCACCGAATGTAATTGAATCGCCACAAAAGAGTTTGCTGTTGGTGAGGAGCTGGGCATGTACCTCAAGGCCGATCACCGTTTCGTATTTTGATAATTCCTGCATATGGGATTTGCAAAAATAACCGTTTTTCGGCCTACCGGGGGCAGGGAATTATGCCGGGGTAAAAAAGAACCCCCGCTGGACAACGGGGGTTTCACTACACTCGGAGAAAATTGAAATATTTATCAGAGATTGGCAGTCTTCAGCTTCCTCGGAATCCTTACCTCGGTACTGTTTGACTTGCCATCCCTCAGGTACTTGAACTTGACGGATGTTTTGTCTTTATTGTCTCTCATGATCTTTGCGATCTCATCGGCGCTGTTGATCGCCTTGCCATCCACTTCGGTGATAACATCCTCTTCCTCGATACCCGCCTTTGCTGCATTGCTCTCATCACTTACACTCAGCACTTTTACTCCTTTGCCATCGTCGGTATCCTGCACGGTGAGACCAAGCTTTGGGGCACCGCCAAATGAAAATCCCTGACCATATGTGCGGGGTACACTTTCAATCTGCAGGTCCTTGAAAGAACGTGCAAAATCATCGCTGTTTAAATTCAACTGCCCGCCCAGTGTACCAAGATCGGCCACACCCGAAATCGTCAGCTGGTCCAGTTTACCCAGTTCGGCTGTCAGGTTGCCTGCCTTGCCTGCACGCAGGTAAGCCACTTCCACCTTATCGCCGGGCTTGTGGGCGCGGATTTTTTTGTGCAGTGCATCCGGACTGGTCACCTCTTCGCCATCAATTTTTGTAATGATATCTTCTTTTTTGAGACCCGCTTTTTCCGCGCCACTTCCCTTGCTGACAGACTGGATCTTCAATCCCTTATCAGCGTTGGCGGTTGTGACACCAAGCACCGCAGAGTTGGACATGTTTTCGCCATTGAATGTATAAGTGGTAGCAGGCCCGTATGAAAATGCGCTCAGGTCGCGGATCTTGTGGCGGTTTACCGAAATGCTCTTGTCATTCTCATCAACTGGTTTCCCGTTCACGGTGATATTGTCACCATCCACAACGATTACCATTTTACCCGCGCTGTCTGATTTCTGTGTGATAATGATCTGTTCGCCGCCATTCCTGACCCTTGTTTGCCTGGTTTCAATTTCTCCTCCCTGTGCTTTCACGGAGTGGGAAAAACCGGTGGCCAGCAGTGCCAGGGCAGCAAGTTTTGATAATCCTGTTTTCATGCTTTTTATTTTTTGAATATCTACGTTGTCTTTCGTAGATCAAATATAGGGGAATAAATGAAATACGAAACATTTCGGAATTGTTAAAATATCCAGACCGGCGTTGAAGTCGGCCGGAAGGGGGTTGGAAAGGCAGCAGAATGGCGTTGGAAAGGGACCGCAATGGCGCTGGAAATGAAACGGTAAGGCGTTGGAATGCACCGGTGAGGGATGGTTACGCCCGGGAAATCACCACTTTATACTCACGGACGTACAATCTACTAGTGTGAATATCAATTTATTGTAGTAGAAATACGCGGGTTTTTCCATGCCTGGAATCTCTTGTAAGCCAGAAAAAATTTACATATTTGATATCGGTTAATTTATTAAGCGATAACCCTTATGAAAATTCTGTCTGTTTCCTGTATTGTGCTTTGCCTTGCCACCATTACCTATATGGTATACATCTATTGGGAGAACCGGTCGTATCGTTTCAATGAAGAAGAGGAATGACCCATTGCCCCAAATAAAAACAGGCAGGTGTTGGTTACAACCCCCGCCTGTAAGATGAGTTACCACTAATGATCAGATGGCCAGCACCAGTTGCCTCACGGTTTCGATGACCTCGGGAAGTTTTGAACCATCCTGTCCGCCGGCGGTAGCAAGGCTTTTTTGTCCCCCGCCACCCCCACCTATCAGCGGGGCTACTTTGTCTTTAATGATTTTTCCGGCATCCAGTTTACCGCTGCTGCTCAGTGAATCGCTGATCCCTACTGCCACAAAAGCCTTACCCCCGATACTCGCGCAAATCACCGCTGCATAATCGGTCAGTGATTGTTTGAGATCGGTGACGATTTTGCGCAGGCCATCAGCAGAGCTGATTTCAACCACTGCACCTACAAACGCAATCCCGTTTATTTTTTCCGCTTTTGCCGCCAGTTCGTTACCCAGCGCAGCGAGTTGCCTGGCATCAGCGCTCTCCAGCTTCTTCTCGAGAGACTGTTTATCCTCCATCAGTTTCTCCACTGATTTAAGCGGGTTTTTTGATTTCAGCAATTCCGTGAGTTTTTTTGAAAGGCTGTTGACTTCCTGGTAATGTGTCATCGCGGCTTCGCCGGTGAGGGCTTCGATCCGGCGCACACCTGCCGCCACTGCAGCTTCACTGCTGATAACAAACAGACCGATCATACCCGTACTGCCCACATGGGTACCCCCGCAAAGTTCCACAGAGTAGTCGGGGTCAATGGTCACCACACGCACCGTGTCTCCATATTTTTCCCCGAAGAGTGCAGTGGCACCGGATTTCAGGGCTTCCTCCTTTGGCATTTCGCGGATCACCACAGGGATATTTGCACGCACCTTTTCATTCACCAGTTCTTCCACCTGCCTGGTTTCCTCATCCGTCATTTTTGCAAAATGGGCAAAGTCAAAACGCAGCAGTGCAGGCGATACGAGTGAACCTTTCTGTGCCACATGTTTACCCAGGACCTGCCGCAATGCAGCATGCAGGAGGTGGGTGGCAGTGTGGTTCCGTGTGATCGCGCTACGTTTGGCATTGTCAACTTTTGCAGTCAGCTGACCGGCAAGATCAGCCGGCAGTTCATCGGTGAAATGGATAATCAGGTCGTTTTCTTTTTTTGTGTCGTTGACCCTGATACTCTGTGCACCCGATACCAGTTCGCCGGTATCGCCAACCTGTCCTCCGCTTTCTGCATAAAATGGTGTGCTGTCAAGTACCAGCTGGAATTGTTCTTTCCCTTTTGCGCGTACGCGACGGTAACGGGCTATCCGTGTGTCGGCTTCAAGGTCGCGGTACCCGGTGAAAATCGTGCGGGAATTTTCCCCCTGCAGTTCCACCCAGTCATCGGTATCAATAGCCGTCGCTGCGCGGGAACGGTCTTTCTGTTGTTTGAGTGCCGTTTCAAAACCTGCCTCATCGATCTTCAGGTTCTTCTCCGAAGCAATCAGCCGGGTCAGGTCAATCGGGAAGCCATATGTATCATACAATTCAAAGGTCTCGGTACCACCAAGGGTATCACCTTGTACATTGCTGACAAGGTCATCGATCCGGCGTAGTCCCTTCTCGAGTGTGCGGAGGAATGACTCTTCTTCCTCCCGTACCACTTTGGCCACAAATTCGGCCTGGTCGTACAGCTCGGTAAACACATATTTAAACTGCAGCGCAAGCACGGGTACCAGCTGGTGCAGCAATGGTTGTTTGAAATCGAGATAGGTGTAGTAGTAACGAACAGCCCTCCGCAGGATACGGCGTATTACATAACCCGCACCGGTATTGGAGGGTAGTTGCCCGTCGGCAATGGTGAAACTGATTGCGCGGATATGGTCGGCCAGGACTCGGAAGGCAACAGCTTCGCGGGTATCGCTGCCATCATATTTTTTGCCGCTGATTTTTTCAACTTCAGCAATGGTGCCGGTGAAAACATCCGTGTCATAGTTGGATGTTTTTCCCTGCAACACACGGACAAGTCGCTCGAAACCCATACCAGTATCGACATGTTTATCTGGCAATGGTTCGAGGCTGCCGTTTTTAAGGCGGTTGAACTGGATAAATACATTGTTCCAGATCTCAATTACCTGCGGGTGGTCATTGTTTACCAGTGTTTTTCCATCAACAGTGCTGCGTTCCTCCGGGGTGCGGCAATCAACATGGATTTCCGTACAGGGTCCACAGGGCCCGGTCTCACCCATTTCCCAGAAATTATCTTTTTTATTTCCAAGCAGGATCCGCTCTTCGGGAATCCATTTTTTCCATTCATTGAATGCTTCATCATCACGCGGCAACCCTTCTTTCGCATCCCCTTCAAAGATGGTCACATACAATTTATCCTTGTCCAGTTTGTAAACACCGGTCAGTAATTCCCAGCTGAATGCGATTGCCTCT
Organism: Chitinophagaceae bacterium; assembly: GCA_004173355.1. Lineage (GTDB taxonomy): Bacteria > Bacteroidota > Bacteroidia > Chitinophagales > Chitinophagaceae > JBEVJC01. The sequence continues at coordinate 6,415 of SEAD01000042.1, forward strand.
TTTTTGAAATAATCACCAAAGCTCCAGTTGCCCAGCATCTCGAACATGGTATGGTGGTAGGTGTCCACACCTACTTCCTCCAGGTCATTGTGTTTGCCACTTACCCGCAGGCATTTCTGGGTATCGGCTACGCGCGGGTTGGGCGATTTCCGGTTGCCGAGGAAAAAATCCTTGAACTGGTTCATACCCGCGTTGGTGAACATCAGCGTTGGATCATTCTTTACCACAATTGGTGAGGATGGTACGATCGTGTGCGATTTGGATTTGAAGAAATCCAGGAACTCTTTACGTATTTCGTTTGAAGTCATTGCTTGGGTATTTTACCAGCCCACTCTTGCATTTATACCTGTCCGGCCTGTTAACCAGAGATTTGGGTTGATTTTTGCGGGAATGCGGGCTATATTTGTTCACCCCCATGGGTGGTCGCAAAGTTAAATCAAAAGCCATTTGAAGCCTGCAAAGAGGCTAAGAAAGCTTTGGTATGAAAAAAATCAAGTACTACTATAATACCAATACCCTCCGCTATGAGAAGCTGGAAGTGCCGCTGCGCGTGAAGTTGCTGCGGATCTTCGGTTTTGTGGCGGCTGCGGTTGTGACTGCCGGACTGATCTCTTTTTTTGCATTCCGCTTTGTTGGTTCACCCCGGGAGAAGATCCTTGCCCTCCAGAAGGAGCAGCTGGAAGACCAGTATGCAGCAATGGAAGAGAAGGTCAGCGAGATGGATATCCAGATGAAAGAGCTGGAGAAACGCGACAACAATGTATACCGATCCATTTTTGAAGCCAATCCCATTCCTGACAGTGCCCGCCAGCGGGAGATCGAGAACCGGCAGGAAGTAGTGAAAGTGGAGGGTATGGCCAACAGTGAACTCGTATTTTCCATCAATTCCATACTCACCAATCTCGGCAGCCGGATCAAGGTCCAGCTGGCATCGTATAATGAGATTGACGGCCTGATTAAAAATAAGGAAGCTTTGCTTTCCCATACCCCGGCCATCCAGCCAGTCAGTAATAAGGAACTTTCGCGTATCGCATCCGGTTTCGGGCAGCGGGTAGACCCGGTGTACAAGACTGTCAAGATGCACGCAGGTCTTGACTTTGCCGCTCCCCAGGGTACGCCCGTTTATGCTACCGCCGATGGCTCAATCGCCATAGCCGGTAATATGGGTAACGGGTATGGCAATTATGTAGTGATCCGCCACGGCTATGGCTATGAAACCCTTTACGGACACATGGTCCGGGTGAAAGCCCGCGTTGGGGCACCGGTCAAACGTGGCGAGGTAATCGGCTGGGTTGGGAGTACCGGTAAATCAACCGGTCCGCATTGCCACTACGAAGTGCATAAAAACGGCAACAAGATCGACCCCGTTTACTTCTTTTACAACGACCTTTCACCCGAGCAGTTTGACCGCCTCCTGAAACAGGCCGCTGCATCCAACCAGAGCTTTGATTAATTGCTGTTGGGGATGACCCCTATCTTTGTACAGTCATGGTAAAAGCACTTTCACAGATTACACTCGATTTTGGCTTTGCAGCGGGACCAGGAAATCCTTCGCCGCAGGAACCCGAAACTCCGGCGGAAGAAGCCTTGCCGGCCAGTGAAGCGATTGATTCAGTGCCTGAAGCTGGAACCGATGCGGAAGGTGATACCAGTCCCGAAGGTAATACCAGTCCGGACGATGAAATTCCCGCTTCGTTCTGCGAAGCCGAAGCTGAAGCTGCACCCTTACCTCCCGGCTCTGATCTCCCTGGCCATATCAATGAACCTGAACCTGCCGGTTCCGTCAATGAACGTGAACCTGCTGAATCCATCAATGAACCTGCTGAATCCATTAATGCACCTGAACCTGCCGGTTCCGTATTATTTTTTGAAGAGGACGCAGCAGCAGAACCAGTAATAGTATTTGATGATAATGCCGCAGACGCTGCGGGTGCTACTGCCGTAGTACAGGGTAAAAAAACGGGTTCCGGCCGCGGGCGGCGTTCGCTCAAGGACATGCCCCTGCCCGGTGAGATGCCCGAAATCCCCGAGGATGAAGTGCTTTTTTCCAAACAATATTATTCCATGGGGGAAGTGTCGGCGATGTTCCGGGAAAACCAATCCCTGATCCGTTACTGGGAAACCGAGTTTGATATCCTGCAACCAAAGAAGAATGGCAAGGGTGACCGGTTTTTCCGGCCCGTGGACGTAAAGAACCTTGCCCTGATCTACGACTTGTTGCGCCGCCGCAAGTTTACCATCGAGGGTGCACGGGACTACCTGCGAAACAACAAAAAGGCCGAAGAGAAATTTGAACTGATCCGGCAACTAGGAAGAATCCGTTCATTCCTGCTCGAGCTCCGTGCCGGACTATGAAGCCGGTTCAGATATGGGGTGATAAATCTTCAGTTTTCCGGTCAGTAGCAGCAGTTCCTCACCTTTAATACCCAATTTCCCTGATTAATTGCCCGCATCCGGACGCCTAAGTACCTGAGCTAAATCTTAACATTGCCACTTAGGGGCATAATTTGTTGATTTTCAATAAACACCTTCATTCTCCAGCTCTCTTAACAAGTTTTTATTATCTGACCGCGATTATCGTTTAACTTTTGGTCTGATTTATGGATTATACCAAACATAACAACGCAAAAAGAAAGCTCTTTAAATACGGACCAGGAAGTGGATAGAAACAGTGAAAGCTGTGATATTACTGGATTGTGGAGTGGAAGTACGCTGTTTTTGATTTAGAACTTTGTTAACAGCACCCGATGCACTAATGGCCGTAAATTTGCGTTATCAATAGCACGAAGAATAAGGATGAAAGTCCTTTATTATAAAACAGTCAATTTTCTCATAAGCAGTTAGTTTTGGTTGCGACCCCTGTTTCCACAGGGGTCTATTTTTTTATATACCTGTAACGGCTATAGAGCATTCCAAGCACAGCCCCTGCACCATCGGCCAGGATATCCCCGCTGTCAAATGACCTGTTCGGAATAAAATCCCGCTGAACATATTCCATGATGATCCCGTAAGCGATTGCGGTGATGCAGACATAAATAAAGCTCCGCCAGAGTGCGGTTTTGTTGATGGCTGTGCCAGCAGCATTATCGGTGAACCTGCAATAGAATCCCCAGCAGGCCAGGAAGGTAAGACCGCCGAACATACCAACATGTATAAACTTGTCGAGATGGATATTGCCCATCCAGTTTTCCGAAGGGAAGCTGGAGCCTGGCAATGTAAGCAGGATCACAGAAAGGATGAATGCAAGTATTGCGGGGAGGAATGAACGGATCAAGCGTCTGGAATTTCCTGCAATTATAGATGAATAATGCTGAAAGGAAGGGAAAAAAAGAGAGGCCTCTGGAAAGAGGCCTCTTACCAACTATAGAACCAAAAGCATTTGCTCCGTTTCGGGAGTTGCTTTCTTTAATTACGTGATCGGGAAGCCTGTGGATTGTTGAAGGGAAAGAAAACTACAATTTACCCAGCACATACATAGTGCCTTCGGGTTGCGCGCTGCCACCCTTTTTCTCGAGGGTAATGGCGAATGCTTCTGCGCCCTGTGCATTTTTTGCACGGATGAGGAGTTTCTCCTGTTTGACATCAAACACGCCGAGATCGACGGGTTTGCCCTGGAAGATAGCCCAGAGCTGGTATTGTTTGTCGCTTGCAGGAACCGGGAGGTTATTGGCTGCAAGGAAGACATCATGGGAAGTGGTATCCCAGTAGATGGTAGCATATGCCTGTGGCGCATTGGCAGTACCCGGCATCACCACCATTTTCATATCAGGGTTGATCACCTTTTTAATATCAACGGTCATGGTGTCAATCCTTGAATTGGCAGAAGCAAGCTGGGAGTCTTTACCGGCAACGGTTTCAGCCAGGTCTTTGTTACGGCCCAGCATATTTACGTTCCAGATCAGGCTGCCCGCAAGCAATACTATGGAAGCGGCTGCCACATATTTCCATGGATTCATCTGCCGTACAGGCGTCTCCTGAAGATGAACTACAGGTACCTGCGTTTTATTGTCGGTGTCATTGAACAGGGCCGCACGGATTTCCTCCTTCAGCGCAGCAGGAGGCGCCACGGCAGCGGCCATCGCCTGCTCTTCGAGAGCAGTCTCAAAAGCAAGTCTTGCCTGCAGCACTTCGGGATGCTGTGCTACCATTGCTTCAAACTCTGCCTGCTCTTCGGGAGAGGCGAGTCCGAGCACGTAGCTCTCAACAATTCCGCTTAATATGTAGGCCTGGACGTTCACTTTATTTTATCAATGTTCTTAAATGAGTTAATGCGCTTCTTATCCTTGTTTTAACTGTCCCCAGCGGGATCTCCAGTTGTTTTGAAATTTCATCATGCGTGTATCCCTGGAAGTAAGACAATTCGATGAGCACACGGTGATCTTCTTTCAACGTGCTTAACACCTTCCTTAATCCCACATCATCCACCTTCGGCAGTACACCGAGCTCACCCGTCAATGAATCATTGTTTTCGGGAATGGGTTTGTTCTTCATCGAATCCTGGTAACCCCGCGAGCGGATCTTGTCAATCGCTGCATTCCGGGCTACATTCATCATCCAGGTAAACAATCGTCCTTTTACCGGATCATACGATTCGATCTTCCGCCAGATATTCACAAATACTTCCTGTAACACGTCGCGCGCCGTTTCCTGGTCGCTCACGATGGCGCCTACGACTCCCAGTAGGGCTCCTGAATAGTTATCATAGAGATAACTGAAGGAGTGGTCATTCCTTTGCTGCAATAACGCGACAAGCTCAGGTTCACTATATGTGATTCTGGGGTTCAAATAGTTGGGCGGTGGAGTGAAAAGAATGGTGTTAATCTCACTTGAACTTTATTTACGGGAAATGAATAATTCCGGATTTACCCGACAACGGATTCGTAACCGGCTGCATCCAGCAACCCTTCGACTTCTGCGGGATTGTCAACTTTCATCTTTATCATCCAGCCCTTTCCATATGGATCGTTATTAACGAGTTCGGGCGCACTGGCAAGTGCATCGTTCAGCTCGGTAATGGTCCCGGCAACCGGGAGGAAAAGGTCAGAAACTGTTTTTACCGCTTCCACGGTTCCAAACACATCACCAGCTCCAAGGGGTTTACCAATCGTCTCCACTTCCACATAAACAATATCCCCGAGTTCGCCCTGTGCAAATTCCGTGATACCAATTGTAGCCACATCACCTTCTAATTTCACCCATTCATGATCCTTGGTATACCTGAGTTCTTGCGGATAGCTCATAATGCTGATTTATACGCAAATATGGTAAAAACAGCGGGTTAAAAAGCGGAAGCCCGGATTTTTTTCGCTTTTAATTGGAATGGGCGGGAAACTAACACCTATTTATCCACTCTTTGCAGGTTATATCACCTTCATGCGGGGAGCCAGGGATATATTTGCTGACCTTATCAAAAGGAACCATTAAATGAGAAAACCGACAACCTTATCCCTGGCGCTGCTACCGCTATGCGTGTCCCTTTCGGCGCAAACTATCACCGGCGGCGTAAAGGATTCCCAGGGAAAATGGCTGGATAAAACCACAGTCAGCCTGCTCCGGGCGGTAGACAGCCAGGTGGCTAGGCTCTCGGTAACTGATAAGGAAGGGAAGTTCTCCATCAGCAGCGCCCCCGGCAATTATATCCTTGGCCTGACACAAATTGGTTATACACCCTTTTTTTCCAAACCCATCCCGCTGACCGCCGCAGATACCCTGTTGCCGGATTTCATCATGGCATCCACTGAAGGCTCGCTGGAAGGGGTGACCGTGACGTCTAAAAAACCAATTGTTGAAGTGCTGGCTGACAAAACCATCCTGAATGTGGAGGGCACCATCAATGCAGTGGGTAATGATGCGCTGGAGCTGCTTCGCAAATCGCCGGGTGTGATGGTGGACAAGGACGACAACCTCAGCCTGGCGGGGAAAAACGGGGTACAGGTTTTTATCGACGGCAAGCCGAGCCCGCTATCCGGTACGGACCTGTCCAATTACCTGAAGACATTACAATCCACCCAGATCGAGGCCATAGAACTGATCACCAATCCTTCAGCCAGGTATGAGGCAGCCGGTAACGCCGGCATCATCAACATCCGGCTGAAGAAAAACAAAACGTTCGGCACCAATGGTTCCGTGACTGCGGGATACAATATCGGTACTTACGGTAAATACAATGCGGGTTTCACACTCAACCACCGCAACAGCCGGATCAATGCCTTTGGCAGTTACAATTACAGCCAGTCGCTAAATATAAGTGACATGTATTCTTTCCGCGACCAGGCCGATTCCCTGTTTGAACAGGAAACGGAAATGCGGTTCAGGAATAAATGGACCCATACTTTCAAGGCAGGGATCGATTATTTTCTCAATGCAAAAAGTACGGCAGGGGTCATGGTCAACGGCAACCTGTCGGATAATGTGCTGCATACCGACGGGCCAATGGAGATCAGGGCGAAATCAAACCCGGATGTACCTGCCCGGGTGCTGGATGCGCGGAGTGAAAGTGTGGTGGACCGGAGCAATGTAAATTTCAACATCAACTACCGGTATGCACAGAGTGCCACACGCGTGTTTAATATTGATGTGGATTACGGATTTTTTGATCTCAACAGCAACCAGTACCAGCCGAATGACTATTATGAAATTGTCAGCGGCCAACGCGTGTACAGCTACAGCAGCAATTACCGTATGATTGCGCCAACCGATATCAGGATTTATTCCTTAAAGGCCGACTATGAACAGGATTTCAGGAAAGGTAAACTTTCGTACGGGGCAAAGTTTGCGTACGTAAAAACGGACAACGATTTCAGCAGGTACGATGTGGCGGGTAGTTCCGAAACCCTGGACCAGGAGCGCAGCAACCGGTTTGAATACACGGAAAATATAAATGCGGGTTACATCAATTACAACCGTGCGTTCAGCGGAGTGATGCTGCAGGCTGGATTGCGGATAGAGAATACTGTTTCTGAAGGGCAGTCGACCGGCCGGAAACTCAATAATGGAGTGTTTGAACAATATGATTCATCACTGAACCGGAACTACACCAACCTTTTTCCGAGTGCTGCGCTGACTTTCAACAAAAATCCCCTGAGCCAGTTTGGCCTGACCTATAGCCGAAGGATCGACCGGCCGGCGTACCAGGACCTGAACCCGTTTGAGTTCAAGCTGAATGACTACACTTTCCAGAAAGGCAATACCCGCCTCCGCCCGCAATACACCAACAGTTTCGGACTGACACACACTTATAAATACAAGCTGGCAACTGCGGTAAACTACAGCCATGTAAAAGATATTTTCACCCAGTTGCCCGATACCACCGAGCGCTCGAAGTCATTCATGAGCAAATCAAACCTCGCCACGCAGGATATCATCAGTCTCAACATCAGCTACCCGTTCCAGTATAAGTGGTATAGTTTTTTTGTAAACCTCAATTCGTATTATTCAAAATACAAAGCCAATTTTGGCGGGGGCGACCGGAACATCAGTCTTGATGTATTTGCATTTAATTTTTACATGCAGAACAGTTTCAAACTCAGCAACACACTGACCGGTGAAATCAGCGGCTTCTATACTTCCCCGAGTATCTGGCAGGGTACATTCAGGAGTATTGCGATGGGCAGTGTGGATGCCGGGTTGCTCAAGACGATCTTCAGGGGAAAGGGTACCGTAAAAGCATCGGTGACGGATCTCTTCCGCATCATGCAATGGAAAGGCGAATCAAATTTTACCGGCGTACAGAGCATTGCCAGTGGCCGTTGGGAGAGCCGACAGTTCCGCCTCAACTTTACCTACCGCTTTGGTAATACACAGGTGAAAGCCTCAAGGCAGCGGAAGACCGGACAGGAGGAAGAAAGTAAAAGGGCGGATGCGGGATCCGGCAGCACGCCTGCCGGCAACTGATTTATTTTTTCCGTTTCACCAGTTTTGCGCGGATGATCATGATATCCTGCAGGGGCCGGTCGTGATCCTTTCCCTGGCTGGTTGGCGAGGAAGAAATTTTGTCGAGTATGTCAAAACCGCTGGTCATTTCGCCAAAGGCGGTATAGTTGCCATCCAGGTGCGGCGTGCCGCCAACGGTTGTGTAAGCTTCCCGTTGCGCCGGGGAGAGTTTATATTTAAGACGGTTGTTCTCCAGGGAATCGAGACCGGCGGGCGTAAATACCCGGCCTTTTACAATGTAGAACTGGCTCCCGCTGCTGGCTTTGGACGGGTTTACATTATCGCCCTCGCGCGCTGCGGCAAGGGTACCATTTTTATGGAAAATCGTCTGGCGGAATTCTGCGGGAACCTTGAACCCCGGACCACCTTCACCCAGGGCTATGCCGGGTTGTGCGCCGCGACTGTCCGGGTCACCTGCCTGGATCATGAAGTTGTTGATCACGCGGTGGAAGAGCAGGCTGTCGTAGTAGTGTTTTTTTACTAGCAGCAGGAAATTGTCGCGGTGGAGCGGCGTGGAGTCTGACAGACGGAATACCATATCACCCATGGTTGTTTCTATCAGGACATCCCTTTTCCTGTCTTTTTTGCGGAGCCGTGTTTCTTTCTGTGCAGATACGCTGGACGCAGCAGCGAGCAGGATGGCCAGGAATGTAAAACAAAGCAGTTTCCTTATCATGGTTGAGGTTTTAACGTGGTCAGTTGGTGGATTGGTGACTTCAGATCCCGTTCTGATCAAAATACAGCAGTACATGGTCTTTCAGGAAATTTTCCTGTGCTATCGGGTTCATGTCGGGCATCTGTTTCAGCTGGCGGAAATGCGGCCAGCCTTCCTCATCTGTGCTTTCCAGTTCATAGAACCCGCTCGGGGTCAGTAGCTGGCAGATGGCCACATGCATCAGGTCCTGTTTTTGTTCCTTGGTGAATTGTTCCTTTATCTGTCCGAATTCCTGGATGCCAATCAGGAAGAGGATTGTTTCGAGGTCGGGTTTTTTCCCGAAGCGTTCCACCAGTTTTGCTTCAAGGTTCCACCATCGCTGTTGCAGGTCGTCGTGTACAAACATAATTGCAAAGATAAAACGGGCAGACCGATTATCTTTGCTTCAAATACGTAAAGATGTTGCAGTTACAGGTTATACGGCAGGATCCGGAGCAGGTCCGGGCAAAACTGGCCGTAAAGAATTTTAAGGAGACAGGGCTGGTGGACGAAATCATCCGTCTTGATGACGAACGTAAACGCTTACAACTTGAGTTCGATAACAGCCAGTCGAAAGTCAACAGTACGTCGAAGGAAATCGGCGGGCTGATGGCAAAGGGGCAGAAAGAAGAAGCTGAAAGTAAAAAAGCGGAAGTAGCTACGCTGAAAGCCGCTCTGGGACCGATTTCCAGCCAGCTGGCACAAGTGGAAAAAGAGTTGAATGATACATTGGTCAGGCTTCCCAACCTGCCATCGGACCTCGTTCCGTTGGGTAAAACACCTGCTGAAAATGTGCTGGTGCGGGAAGGCGGCAGCAAGCCCATGCTGGCTGCGGGCAGCGTGCCGCACTGGGATCTCACTACCAAATATGACCTGATCGACTTTGAACTGGGTAATAAAATTACAGGCAGTGGTTTCCCCGTGTACAAAAAAAGGGGGGCCAGGCTGCAGCGTGCGCTGATCCAGTATTTCCTGGACTTCAATACGGACGCTGGGTATGACGAATTCCAGCCACCGCTGATGGTCAATGAGGCCTCTGCATTCGGTACTGGCCAGCTTCCGGATAAGGAGGGGCAGATGTACCATGCAACAGAAGATAATTTTTACCTGATCCCTACCTCCGAAGTACCGCTCACCAATATTTACCGAGATGTGATTGTGAAAGAGCAGGAGCTCCCGATCCGGATGACGGGTTATACGCCCTGTTTCCGACGTGAAGCAGGAAGTTATGGCAAGGATGTGCGTGGGCTCAACCGCCTGCACCAGTTTGACAAGGTTGAGCTTGTGCAGCTCGTGAATCCAGCCACCAGTTACGAGGTGCTGGAAGAAATGGTACTGCATGTGGAGAAGCTGCTGGTGTCCCTTGAATTGCCATACCGGATCCTTCGTCTCTGTGGCGGCGATATGGGTTTCACATCCGCACTCACCTATGACTTTGAAGTGTATAGTGCCGCGCAGGAGCGCTGGCTGGAAGTAAGCTCCGTGTCCAACTTTGAGAGCTACCAGGCCAACCGTATGAAAGCGCGTTACCGTGATGCAGCGGGCAAAACGCAACTGCTGCACTCGCTGAACGGAAGTTCACTGGCGTTACCGAGGATCCTGGCCTGCCTGCTGGAGAATAACCAGTCACCCGAAGGGATCGCGGTTCCCGCAGTACTGGAAAAATATTTCGGGTCGAAGCTCATCAGTTAAGTCAAACCAAACTACAGTATAGATTATGCGATTTATCATTTTTGTACTTACCTGCTCTGTAATTATCATGGTTTCCTGCAGCAGGAAATCGACCCCGGCCATTGCAGTGAATACCGTCGCGAAAGATACAATAGCGCCCCAGCCACCTGCACCTGAAACCCTCGCAGGGGCGGGTATTAGCATACGGAAGGACACAGCCGTGGCAACGCCCCCGGTAAAAATTGAACCGGTAACCGGGTCGATGTTTGAAAACGAAGCAGGGCGTGTGATCTATGTAACCAAGTGTGCAAAATGCCACGAAGCAAAACCTGTGGATCACTGGAACCAGACCGACTGGCAGCCGATCCTGAAGTCGATGATCAAAAAATCACGGCTGGATTCCACGGAAAATTTCCAGGTGCGGCTGTATGTGAACACACATGCAAAAAAGGATTGATAAGCTTCACCATAATATAATACGGAAAGGGCCCCTGCGGCCCTTTTTTTGCGTCTGGGTACTGCCATTTCCCCCGGGGTTAAACCTATTTCCCTCACCGGAGTCATAGTAAAAAACAGCCAACGCATGTCTTTACCCGACCAGTTAAAGAACCAGCACCTGTTGTGGCGCGCCGGTTTCGGCCCCGCTGCCGAGCAGCTGGATGACCTGCGCCGTTACAAACCATCGCAGGTCTACAAAGCGCTTGTAAAAGCTTCCTCCGGCAAGCCGGACTATATCAATGTGGCGGACAATTACCTGCAGGGCCTGTTTATGGGCGCGGAGCAAAAAGGCCGGCTGGAAAAACAGGCCTTTACGCCCGAAGAAAAAAGAATGATCCAGCAGAAGCACCGGGAAGGAGAGCGAAACCTCAACATCTACTGGATGAAGGAGATGGTCAACAGCAAGGCTCAGTTCCGGGAAAAAATGGCGCTGTTCTGGCATGGGCATTTTGCCTGTCGCAACGTGAATGTGTTTTACGAACAGGCACTGCTGGATGTGTTGCGGAGGAATGCGCTGGGTGATTTCAGGGTGATGCTGAAAGAGGTATCACGTTCGGCAGGCATGCTGAATTTCCTGAACAACCAGCAGAACCGGAAGGGCCATCCAAATGAAAATTTTGCCCGCGAGGTGATGGAACTGTTTACGCTTGGCCGCGGCCATTACACAGAAAATGATGTGAAGGAAGCGGCGCGTGCCTTTACCGGCTGGGCGTCCAATGTGCAGGGTGATTTTGTGTTCCGGAAAAACCAGCATGATGAAGGGGAGAAGACAGTACTCGGACAGACCGGTAATCTCGGCGGTGAGGATGTCCTGGATATCCTGCTCGAACAAAAACAGACAGCCGTTTTTATCTGCAACAAACTCTACCGGTATTTCGTGAATCCGGATCCTGATACAACCCGGATCACGCAGATGGCCGATCGTTTTTATAAATCAGGGTACAGTATCCAGGACCTGATGAATTTTGTATTTACTTCTGATTGGTTTTACGCACCGGATAATATCGGCGTGGTGATAAAATCACCGGTCGAACTGATCGTGGGAATACAGCGGATGGTGCCCATGAAACTGGCAGCAGACCAGCCAATGATAACTCTCCAGCGCTTGCTTGGACAGATCCTTTTCACACCACCAAATGTAGCAGGCTGGCCGGGTGGCAGGGCCTGGATCGACAGCAGTACATTGATGCTGCGTATGCGGCTGCCACAGTTGTTCAATGATGAGGATGAACTGAACGTGATGCCAAAATCCGATGATGACCGGATGATGGGGAAAATGGATGACGGTACGCCAGCTGTGACTCCCAAACCAAAAACGGCGTTCAAGGGTATGAGGCAGATTAATGCCAGCCTCGATTGGTCCTTATACCATAAGCATTTTGAAAAAACCGACCGCAGCAAATTGTTGAATGCGATGGCCGGGGTCCTGTTACAGACCGGTTCGGCTGTGAGTGAATCCGTATTGCGCGCAGCGTCTGACGAATCAAGCCGTGAAGCATTTGTGCGAACGGCCAGTATACAGCTGATGAGTACACCGGAATACCAGCTTTGTTGAAATAAAGTTTAAACCTGCTGACCATGTTATTCAAACGAAAAGAATTCCTTCAACTCGGATCGCTGGCAACGGCATCACTGATGATCCCGAAATTCCTGAAAGCATTTGAGGCGCAGGCAATGGTGCCTGCGGGCAATAAGGTAGTGGTGGTCCTGCAGCTTAGCGGTGGTAACGATGGACTGAACACGATTATTCCTGTCACGAATGACCTGTACCATAAAGCCCGGCCCCGTCTCGGGATTGATGAAACGAACGCACTCAAGGTGACCGATGATGTGGCATTACACCCGGCCCTGCCGTTTTTCCGGGAGCTCTATGACCAGGGACAGCTCGGTATGATCAATAGCGTAGGTTATCCCAATCCTGACCGTTCGCATTTCCGGAGTATGGATATCTGGCAGAGCGGCAGTGCCAGCAGCCAGTACCTAAGTTCGGGCTGGATTGGCCGTTACCTCGATGCGCAATGTACCGGTTGCGACAAGCCGACCCAGGCGATCGAGATCGATGATGTGCTTAGCCTGGCGATGAAGGGTGATCTCAATAAGGCAATTGCCCTACGTGACCCGGCAAGGTTGTACGGAACTGCCAACGAAAAGTTTTTCAAGGCGGTGATGAAAGAACACACACAGTCCGGCATTGAGCAGCCTGTGGATTATTTATACAAGACCATGGCTGATACATTGTCATCGGCCGATTATATTTTCCGCCAGAGCCGGCTGCATCCGACGAAGGCAACTTATCCGAAAACGGAGCTCGCCACTCGCCTGAAGACAATCGCCAGCCTGGTGTTTTCCGATATCAATACCAGGGTGTATTATGTGTCCCTTGGCAGTTTTGATACGCATGTGAACCAGGATAACCAGCAGGCGAAACTGTTTCGTGATATGAATGATGCGGTTGCAGCATTTGTAACAGACCTGAAAGAAAATAACCGCTTCGGGGATGTGTTGTTGTTTACATTCTCCGAATTTGGTCGCCGTGTATCACAGAATGCGAGTAATGGTACGGACCATGGTACAGCGAATAACATGTTCCTTGTAAGCGGGGGACTGAAACAAAAAGGGCTGATCAACGAAATGCCCGATCTCGCTGACCTGCAGGATGGCGACCTGAAACACAAAGTTGATTTCAAAACGGTTTATTCAACCATCCTTGATCGCTGGCTAGGTGCTGATCCGGTCAAAATACTGGGTGGTGATTTCGGGCGGATGCAGTTTATATAGGGTTATAAAAAACGCCGCGGTATTTTGAATTGCCCCTCATGATCCTGTTTCAGGGTTTTTCATTTAACTGCGGCGTCTGAAGTTTTTTATCCCTTATTTTATATCGTCAATCGGGTTTTGTTTTCCTGTTGCGATTTTATAGAGTGTAAATGCCATTGCAAGGAAAAAGATGACTCCGAGGATATAATATCCCCCGGTGCCGAGGACGTTAGTGAACCCATGTTCCCCGTTCAGCCTGGCCAGTAAAGGCGCAGTGCTGTCGAGTCCTGAAAGGATCGCAATCAGTACGCCTGCGACTGCGCCACCGGCTACAAGGCCCGTAGCGAAAAGGTTACCCTTGCCAAGTTCTTCTTCTTCCGCAGTTTTTGCTTTTCCAATTTTTTTATCAGCAAGTCCCCGTATGACCCCGCCGGCGAAAATGGGCAATGTGGTCGCAAGCGGGAGGTACGCCCCGACCGCAAAACTGAGAGCCTTGATACCACAGAGTTCCATCACAATAGCCATAAATACGCCCACAAGTACAAACTGCCAGTCGAGGTTGAATGAAAGGATACCTTTTGCCAATGTTGCCATAAGCGTACCCTGTGGGGCGGGAAAGAACTCCGAACCAATTGCATGGTCTTTCACACCTTTTGCAATCATGGCAGCTGTAGGCTGGTCAAGGAACTTCACGGTAAGTCCAATCACAATAGAGGATACAATTGCACCAATAAAAAGCGCGATCTGCTGATACTTCGGGGTGGCACCCACAAGATATCCTGTTTTCAGGTCCTGCGATGTAGCGCCTGCGTTTGCTGCTGCGATACAGATCAATCCACCTACAACCAGCGCCATCGGTTCATAGAGTTTGCCGGTCCAGCCCACTGCGATAAAGATCAGGCAGGTACCCATCAGCGTTGCTATCGTCATCCCGCTTATCGGGTTATTGGACGAGCCAATCAATCCTACGATGCGGGAAGATACTGTCACGAAGAAGGCACCGAAGATGACCACGAGAATACCGATAAGTAATTTCTGTGCTATTCCATTGCCCGGGAGTTGCGGAAGTAAAGCCATGAGCAATACGAGCGCGATGCTTCCGAACAGTACAACTTTCATGCTGAGGTCGCGGTCGGTCCTTTTCACCTCTTCCTGTGCACCCGCCGTTTTGATTGAACCAAGGCTTCCGCTGAATGAAGAAATAATGGTAGGGATTGTCTTGATCAGTGTGATGAATCCGCCTGCTGCCACCGCTCCTGCCCCGATCTGCCGGACATAGGCGAAATATACCGCTGCGGAAAAATCATTGAATGTTTTTGCGACAGGATCCCATCCTCCCTTACCACCTGCCGTTGCAAGGTTGCCAAGGTACCCGAGTTTGACCAGCTGGGCGGCAATTACTTCCGGTGGCACCAGGCTCGACAGAAGCGGGATTAATGCGAGCGATGCAAATACACCACCGGCCACCAGTACGCCTGAAATTTTTGGTCCTATAATGTAACCAACACCAAGATATTCCGGTGTGATTTCGCCACTCACTTTTGCGGAGGGGAAGAACCTGTTCGCCTGTTTCGTCATGTAAAAAGGTACTTCAGCGACCACGTGGAATACTTTCTGAAGCAACGCATAAACAAATGCAAAGCCAAGTCCCCAGAATGCGGTCTTGGCAAAGTCTCCCCCTTTTTCCCCGGCCTTCAACACGTCTGCACAGGCGGTGCCTTCCGGATAGGGAAGGGTATCATGTTCTTTTACAATCAGTGAACGACGGAGCGGGATCATCATCAATGTGCCAAGGATCCCCCCGAAAATGGCGAGGGTGAGGATGGTAATGTAATTGAAAAACTGGTCACCCCCCTTGTCCGTCAGGAAAAGGAATCCCGGCAGGGTAAACACCACACCCGCTGCTATACTCTCCCCTGCAGATCCGGTAGTCTGGATGATATTATTCTCGAGAATAGTAGTCTTCAAAAATTTCCTGCCGAGAGTGATCGCGATCACCGCGATGGGAATGGAAGCAGAAACGGTAAGCCCTGCCTTTAGTGCAAGGTATACAGTGGATGCACCAAAGATGATCCCGAATACGGATCCGGTGATGATGGACTTGAGTGTGAACTCGGCCATCCTGGTCTCCGGTGCCACGAATGGCCTGAACTTGCCCTGGGTATCTGACATAGCAGTATTGGTTTAGTGCGGTAAGTTAAACAAAAAAGCCATCCAGCATTACGGCTGGATGGCTTTCTGTGATGTGTACGACCGGGATCAGCGGCGTTGTCTACCGTGTTTACCGGTCATGCATCAGAACGCTTTTTTCTGTACTGGCTTGCCATCGGCATCCAGCTCCACGATTTCGTATCCGAGTTTCTGGAGGCCGGGGAGTACTTTCTCCTTATCTCCTACCACCAGGATATTCATCTTCTGCGTGTCGAGGTATTTTTTTGCAAGCCCGTCGATTTCCTGTTTGGTAATTCCGCTCACGATTTTGTTCTGCTGGTCCACAAAGTCGGCTGGCAGATCATTGTCGAGGATCAGTCCGATAAAGTTTGCTTTCTGGAAACCGGTTTCATAACGCAGTGCATCACGCTGGCCAATGGAGCTCTTCATGAATGCGAGCTCTTCAGCGGTAATGCCGCCTTCGTTATATCCCTTGATTTCCTTGATCACTTCGATCATTGCACTATCGGTTGCATTCGCCCGGATACCTGAGCTGAATTCAAAATCACCGGTTTGTTTACCACCGGAGAAACCACTTCTTGCTCCATAGGTCCATCCTTTATCCTCACGGAGGTTCAGGTTAAGCCGGCTGTTGAAAGCGCCACCCAGTGCGTAGTTCATCAGTCCGGACTTGTAGTATTCACCCGTTGCATCATATTTAAGACCCGTTACATAACCCACACGGAATTCTGACTGGGCTGCTTTGGGAACATCGATCAGGTAAATTTTCGTCTTTTCTACCTTTGGCGCAGCATCGATTTTAGGGATCGATACTTTTTTGTCGGGGAGGTTGTTGAGGAAAGCGAGTTTGGGAAGGATTTCATCTTCGCTCATGTCGCCAACTACCACTACCTGTGTACCCCTTGAGGTCATGTAGTTATCATAATACCACTGGATATCGGCAAGTGTGAATGCACCAACTGTTTCTTCATTCCCTTCACCTGCGATGCCAAGGATGTGGTTTGCGCCAAAGTTCAGTTTGGCAAAAACCTCGTCAGCCACGGCTGACGGTTGTGTTTTGGAAACCTTGAAGCTTTCCATTGCCTGTTTCTGGTAACGCGTAAATGCATCCTGTGTGAATTTCGGACGGAAGATCCTTTCTTCCAGCAGTTTCAGCGTGGCGTCGATATTCTTCACCTGGCTCTGCAGCTGGAAGGTGATGTATTCATTATCGCTGTACACACCAATAGAGCTGCCGAGTTTCTGCAGTTCCCTGCTCATTTCTTCCGCGGTGTAAGTCCTGGTGTCATCATTCATCATATCGGTGAAGAATGATGCGATACCAGCCTTGGACAGGTTATTTGCCTCCAGGAAATGCCCACCTGGTATTTTGATTGCCAGGTTGACGGTAGGCAGTTCAGTATTTTCGGTTCCGATCAGCCGGATGCCGGAAGGCCATTCTTTTTTCCAGAATGCCGGCACCTTTACCACAGGATTGGCACCATTGCCTGGTGTTTTGGTACGGTCGAAGTTGTCTTTAGCCTTTACATATTTCAGACCGGCGTACCCGTAATCAGGACGGCTATATCTGGTGGTGTCAACAACGTAGTTATTTTCACCAACGGTCATTTGTTCCTGGTTCTTTGGCAGTACGCTTACCGTCAGGCTGTGTTTGTCCTTGATATATTTTTTGTAAACACGCATCACATCTTCCTTCGTTACCGCCTGGTACTGGCCCAGCAGTTTGCCGATCATGTTGGGATTACCGGCAAAGGTCTGGAACGATGCCAGCTGTGATACCTTACCCGCAACACTCTGGAGGCTGTTGATCATCTGTGATTCATATCCACCCTTGAATTTGGCGATATCATCATCCGTCACCCCACGGGCTTCAAAGCTGTCCAGTGCGTTGTCCAGCAGGTAGTACATACTTGCCAGGGTTTTACCCGGGAAGGGTACTATCTGGAAGGTAAATGAACCTGAAAGTTCCTGCAGGCCACTGAAACAGCTTGCATTGATTGCCAGTTGTTTTTTCGTAAGCTGCTGGTAGAGGATCGAGTTGTTACCCTGTCCAAGTACCTGCGCGAGACAGGCCAGTGCTGCCATGTCCGGATGATAATTCTCTACGGTCGGATAGGTACGGACCATCAGTGGCAGACGTGCATAGTTATCAGTGTATGACGCAAATCGGTGTTTGTCGAGTGTCGGTACGCTGGGCGTCATGTTTGTTACTTTCGGACCCGCCGGAATGGAACCGAAATATTTCTCTACCAGTCGCAATGCATCAGCGGCAGTTACATCCCCGCCAAGTGTGACGGTAGCGTTGTTTGGGCCATACCAGCGAAGGAAGAAGTTTTTGAGGTCCTCCACATTTACACGGTTGAGGTCTTCGATATAACCAATCGTGAGCCATGAGTAGGGGTGGCCGTAAGGATACATGTTTTTTGACATGACTTCCGAAATCAGTCCATAGGGACGGTTATCGTAGTTCTGGCCGCGTTCATTTTTTACAGTCTCGCGTTGTACTTCAAATTTCTTTTGCGTTACTGCGTCGAGCAGGAAACCCATGCGGTCCGCTTCAAGCCAGAGTACTTTTTCAAGCTGGTTGGAGGGAACGGTTTCGAAGTAATTGGTCCGGTCGGTATTGGTTGTCCCGTTCAGGGTACCACCCGCTTCTGTTACTATTTTGAAATGTTGTTCATCCCCAACGTTATCACTTCCCTGGAACATCATGTGCTCAAAAAAGTGCGCGAAACCGGATTTGCCGATTTCCTCACGTGCACTGCCCACATGGTATGTAACGTCAAGATGCACAACCGGATCGCTGTGGTCTTCGTGGATCACAACAGTGAGTCCGTTCGGGAGAACATATTTTTCGTAAGGGATTACCAGCTCATTGCCCTGCCTGGTAACTTTTTCGATCAGTTTCGCCTGCGCATTGACTATGCCGGTGCTGACGGCCGCCAGTGCGGTAAGCAGTACTAGTTTTTGTCTCATTTGTGATTTTTTTTGGAGAACCGGCAATGTAAAGAATTATAGCAACAGATGCCTGCCATTCATCAATTTATAAGGGGAAATTCCCGATCGGGATAGCATCTGGGCCTGCCGCAGCAACCCTGGGTCCTGCCCTGGCGCCCCATCCCTTGCCGGGAATGCAGATTCCGGCCGGACTGGAACCCTCCGGGAGGCATTACCGGTGCCGGCCGGCAGGTCTGATATGGTTGTGCAGGGGTTAATTTGCCCGATTTCCGTTTTTTATCCGCTTTCGTAAGGACTTTCAGTGGTTAAGCGGTTCCCGGTGGCCAAACTATTGTAATTTTGCAGCCACAATTTCCATTAATGAGCAGTCGTAAACAGGAGGTCCTCCAGGAGGTAGTTATAAAATTCGCGGGAGATAGCGGTGATGGTATGCAGCTGACCGGTACCCAGTTCACCAACAACTCGGCAATGCTGGGTCTTGATCTATCCACTTTCCCCGATTTCCCTGCCGAGATCCGTGCCCCTATCGGTACGCTTCCCGGTGTGAGTGGATTCCAGCTTCGTTTTTCCAGTGATGCAATTTATACGCCGGGTGATTCCTGCGATGTGCTGGTGGCGATGAATGCTGCCGCCCTCAAGGCAAATCTTGGCGCATTGAAAAAAGGTGGCCGAATCATCGTGAATACAGACGGGTTTGATTCCAAGAACCTGCGGCTGGCTAATTATCCCGACGGTGAAAACCCGCTGGAGAATAACAGCCTGACCAATTATGAAGTCATCAGGATCGATGTCACCAAGCTTACCCGTGAAGCCCTGAAGGAATTCACCATGGGGATGAAAGAAAAGGACCGGGCGAAAAATATGTTTGTCCTTGGTTTCCTTTACTGGATGTACGGGCGTGATATGCAGAATACCACCGACTTCCTCAAAGAGAAATTTGGCAAGCGTCCGGATATCTACGACAGTAATATCAAGGTGCTGCAGGCTGGCTATAACTATGGCGATACTACAGAGGCCTTTACCACTACCTACAAGGTGGAGAAAGCGAAGATGGAACCAGGCGAATACCGCTCGGTGATGGGAAACCAGTCACTGGCTTATGGACTGGTAGCAGCGGCACACGTAAGCGGCCTGCCCATGTTTCTCGGCACATACCCTATTACACCGGCCTCTGATATCCTGCATGAGCTGAGCAAATACAAAAATTTCGGTGTACGTACCTTCCAGGCCGAAGATGAGATTGCGGCCATTACCTCTACCATTGGTGCAGCATATGGTGGTGCGCTCGGGGTGACAACCACATCCGGTCCGGGTATGGCGTTAAAAGGCGAGGCCATGGGTCTTGCCGTAATGCTTGAAATACCGCTTCTCATTATCGATGTGCAGCGTGGTGGCCCTTCCACCGGCCTGCCTACAAAGACGGAACAGTCCGACCTCCTGCAGGCATATTACGGACGAAATGGTGAATGTCCCATGCCCGTGATCTCTGCATCCACGCCTGCCGATTGTTTCGAAGCAGTATATGAGGCAACAAAAATTGCCATCCAGCATATGACTCCGGTTATCTTCCTGAGTGATGGTTATATCGCCAACGGTGCGGAACCCTGGAAATTCCCGAAATCTGAGCACCTGCCACCGATCCATGTGAAATTCAAGACTGAGCTTGGCCATGGCGAGGAAAAACTCCAGCCATACCTGCGTGATGAAAAGCTTGCAAGGCCCTGGGCTGTACCGGGTACACCGGGTCTGGAACACCGGATCGGTGGACTGGAAAAGCAGAATATTACCGGTAATATCAGTTACGACCCCGAGAATCACCAACTGATGGTGAAAATCAGGCAGGAAAAAGTAGATAAGATCGCGGAATATATACCAGAACAACACCTCGACAGCGGTAAACCCAAAGGCAAGGTGCTGGTACTCGGATGGGGTTCAACCTATGGGTCGATCAAGTCTGCGGTACTGGAACTCCAGGCCGAAGGGCATGAGGTCAGCCATGCCCACCTCCGTTATATCCGTCCCTTCCCCCGGAACCTCGGATCAATACTCCAGAATTTTGATACTATACTGATCCCGGAGATCAATAACGGGCAACTGATCAAAGTTATCCGCGACCAGTACCTGGTTGATGCAAAAGGATATCACAAGATCATGGGTATTCCCATCACGAAGATTGAACTCGTGGAAGAGATTCGCAGGTATTTGTAACAAACAGCCAGGCTGTTTACTATAAACTGACGCCCAGTTTCAGCATGACGCTGAACCAGGCGTCATTTTTTTTTGCATTGCCACGCGGCTGTCCCGCCTGAAACCTGCTGCCGTTTTCCTGACGGTACTGCAGCCGTCTTGCAACGGATGCCTTTGCCGGATTGAAATATATGTCAAAGAGCGATGGATCGATGTATGTGGTGCTTACATCATCCAGGTAATCGGTGAATGTAACGCGGTAAATGCATTCGAAGCCGAGCTTAAGACCCGTGGTCAGTTCCCTGTCGACCCGCAGCCCGGCCGGGAGTGCCAGCTGGATAAGGCGGTATAACACGCGATCGGGATAGTTGTCGAACCCCTGTCCTTCAAGCCGGTATTCCCGCAGGGTATACCAGCGTCCATCGAGCCTTGCTTTCGGGTTGAACCGGAATAATGAGGCGCCACCGGTTACACACACCGAAAACCGGTGAACGCCTTCATCGCCGTACCAGCGCTTATTAATTATACAAATGCCCAGCATCAAGCCGGCTTCTGTCATGGATGAACGGAAAGAAAGATTGCGTGCTGCCCTTGCGGGTGCCGTGCCTTCCGAGGTTTGATCTGCCGCCGCTATGGTGCCGTGCTGCAATGAAACAAGGATACCTGCCCGTTCACGGATAAGGACCTGCCCATACAAACCTGCCGCTGGTCTAGCTCCGGGGCTGATATTTTTCAGGAGCTGGCTGCGGCTGCCACCGGCACCAATGTCTGTCAGGGAATTCATCAGCCCTGCATATATGCCCGCATCAATTGCCAGCTGCCTGTCAGGTTCCTGGCCGGCAATCCGGCTGGTTGTAAGCAGGCTTATCAATATGGTGAAGTGCAATTTCATTTGCTGGTGATGTAAAGCTAGCCAGGGGTGGTGCCCGGTTCCAAGTGAGGAACACCGGGCACGGTGCAGGAAATAACAGTCGCCCGGCGGGCATTTACACATGGTTTCAGGACATGGGGCATGGTAGATTGCAACCATGCAGCCATCAGCAACTTTTTACTTTACGGGCAGTGCGATCAGAGCAGGATGATATTTTTCTGGAAATAGTTACATGCCTGCTGGAGGCCGCATTCACGGCATTTAGGGGTGCGTGCGAGGCAGGTGTACCGGCCATGGAGGATCAGCCAGTGGTGCGCTTTATGGATAAGGCTTTTATCAATGTTCCTGATCAGTTCCTTTTCCACGGCAAGGGGAGTGGTGGCTTTCGGGGATACGAGGCCGATGCGTCTGGATACACGGAACACATGCGTATCAACAGCCATGTTGGGTTGCTGGTCGATAACGGATGTGATGACGTTTGCGGTCTTACGTCCCACACCGGGGAGCTTTACCAGCTCATCTACTGTCATTGGTACCTCCCCGCGGAAATCATCCATGAGCATGCGTGCCATGCCCAGCAGGTGTTTGGTTTTGTTATTGGGATAGGAGATACTGCGGATGTAGGGAAACAGTTCTTCCTCACTGGATAGGCTCAGTGATTCAACATCCGGAAACCTGCCAAAAATTGCGGGGGTAGTCAGGTTGACCCGTTTGTCGGTGCATTGCGCCGACAGGATCACGGCAACGAGTAACTGGTAGGGGTTGTCGTAAATAAGTTCCGTTTCAGCATCGGGTACGTGTTGCTGGAAATAGTGGATCACGAATTCGTAGCGGTCTTTCTTTGTCATGACCTCACGAAATTACTTGCCCTGATCCGTATTCGGAACCTGAAAAACAGGGGGTGATAATTGCTTTGGGAAAAGATCAGTTGATCACTTCCTCGGCAGTCATCCTTGCATAGTTGAGTATGTTCAGCACGACTTCAGTCCTTGGTGATTCCTGGACGATGTCCAGTCTTTGCATGGAAGCGCTGAGTACTGCGAGTTTTTCGCGGAGTGTCCAGTCTTCTTCAAGGGCTTTTTTAATCGCACTGACTTGTGCGGGAGTACTTTCTGCATACAAATATTGCAGCAGCTCCTCAGGAGTAAACTTTGTCATTAGCAAACCATTAATATCCAAAAATTGCTGTCCAGTGTAAATGTCCGGTTCTTAAACGGGGGTTAATCGGGCTTATTGTCCCGTTCAACCTAATTATTGGCTTTCGCGGGGTTTTCCGGTACGATAAAGAGGTCCTCGTCGTCCTTTTTCATCAGGTATTTTTCCCTGGCAAATTTTTCGAGGGTTGCTGGATTGGACTTAAGTTGTTGTAATTCTTTACGTTCCGCAGAGATGCGGTCCGAATAGTATTGTTTGCTTTGCTGGAGGTCCTGGAGTTGTTTTTTTCTTTCCCGCTGGGTAAACACATCATTCCGGTCAAAAAAGAGCATGAGCACGGCAAATATCCCAATGGAAATCAGGTATTTATTACGTAACCAGGCGGGTATGTGACTGAATAATTTCATGGAGAAATAAAATGCAGCTGGCAACTGAAATTAGGCAATTTGTCAGTTGCCAGCCGCATCAGGGAGTATTATTTTCCGAATTTGAGTTTGCCTTTCGGGAAGTAAGCGCTTGCGCCGAGTTGTTCTTCGATACGGATGAGCTGGTTGTATTTGGCGATCCTGTCGGTACGGGAAGCCGAACCGGTTTTGATCTGTCCGCAGTTAAGGGCAACAGCAAGGTCGGCGATCGTGGTATCTTCGGTTTCACCACTGCGATGGCTCATGATTGTGTTGTAGCCATTGTGCTGTGCGAGACTTACTGCATTGATGGTTTCCGTGATGGTACCGATCTGGTTCACCTTTACAAGCAGTGCATTGGCCGTGTTTGTATCGATACCACGCTGGAGGCGGGTTACGTTGGTTACAAACAGGTCATCACCTACCAGCTGGCATTTTTTGCCGATGGTATCGGTGAGGTTTTTCCAGCCTGCCCAGTCATCTTCAGCCATACCATCTTCGATAGAAGCGATCGGGTATTGTTTCACCCATTTTTCCCAGTATTTCACCAGTTCATCACTGCTGAGTTGTTTGCCATCGCTTTTGTGGAACACATATTTTTTCTTTTTGGCATCCCAGAGTTCGCTGTTGGCGGCATCCATGGCGATCATGATCTGTGAACCGGCTTTATAACCAGAAGCATTGATTGCTTCCATTACTGTATCGATTGCTTCTTCGTTCGACTGGATATTCGGGGCAAAACCACCTTCATCACCCACGTTTGTGCTGAAACCTTTTTTCTTCAGTACGGTCTTCAGGGCATGGAAAATCTCAACACCCCAGCGAAGGCCTTCACTGAAGGTAGGGGCACCAACAGGCATGATCATGAATTCCTGGAAGTCAATTTTGTTATCCGCATGTGCACCACCATTGAGGATGTTCATCATCGGGACGGGAAGGGTTTTGGCATTGGTGCCACCGATATAACGGTACAGGGGCAGGGAAGCCTCTTCTGCAGCGGCTTTCGCAGCAGCCATACTTACAGCCAGCAATGCGTTTGCGCCGAGATTGCTTTTATTTTCGGTACCGTCGAGTTCGATCATCATTGCATCGAGACCGGTCTGGTCGGATACATCATACCCA
Source organism: Chitinophagaceae bacterium (assembly GCA_004173355.1). Lineage (GTDB taxonomy): Bacteria > Bacteroidota > Bacteroidia > Chitinophagales > Chitinophagaceae > JBEVJC01. Next base: position 30,836 of record SEAD01000042.1, read on the forward strand.
AGCAGGGCAGGGGCGATCACTGTATTTACATTCTTTACCGCTTTCAGTACACCTTTACCGACATATTTTTTCTTGTCATTGTCGCGCAGTTCAGCAGCTTCATGGATACCGGTACTTGCACCACTTGGAACAGCGGCACGGCCGAGTACTCCTTCGTCTGTATATACATCCACTTCCACGGTAGGGTTACCGCGGCTGTCTAATATCTGTCTCGCGAAAATTTCGGAAATGTAACTCATGATCGATGCTTTAATTTTCTGTTTTAATTATATCGGCAGGTTTAGCCTCCCCCCGGGGTTTCGAAAGGGTTGCCAAATGTACAAAACAATAAGTTCACCAGACGGAATCGGCAGGGTGTCATTTTGAGGTGAGGTTGCGGAAAACCTCCTCCAGGCTGTGGCTGCCGGTCTGCAGGGCAACTGTGTCAAGGCCATGCTGGCTGGCCATTTCCTGGAGCTGTTTGCGGACCGATGCCGCATCGGATGTGATAAACCGGAAGCTGCGGCCGGAAATTTTTTCGGTAGCACTGACACCCTTCAGCCCGTCGAGCCAGGCGGGTAAGACATCCCGGTCGAATTCAACGGTCACTACCTGGCCGCCGGCGCTGGATTTGCGGAGTTCGCTGAGCTTGTCGTCCGCCACCAGCACCCCTTTATTGATAATGATCACGCGGTCGCATACAGCTTCCACTTCCTGGAGGATATGCGAAGAAAACAATACGGTTTTATCTTTGCCCTGCCGTTTGATAACCTCGCGGATCTCGATGATCTGGTTGGGGTCAAGACCCGTGGTTGGCTCGTCGAGGATCAGTACTTCCGGATCATGGATCAGCGCTGCTGCCAGTCCCACCCGTTGTTTATAACCCTTTGACAGCTGGCCGATTTTCTTTTTTGATTCAATGGCCAGTCCTACCGTTTCGATCACCCGTTCCACTGCAGCATCCCTGTCTTTCACCTGGTGTACCTCGGCTACAAACGCGAGATACTCACGTACATACATTTCGTAGTACAATGCATTCAATTCCGGCAGGTAACCGATCAGTTTTTTTGTTTCAAGCGGCGATTCACCCACATTGATCCCGCACACATATGCTTCCCCGCCACTCTGTTGCAGGTAGCCCGTCAGGATTTTCATGGTAGTGGATTTACCCGCACCATTGGGTCCGAGAAAGCCAACGATTTCTCCCTTGGCAACTTTAAACGAGATATGGTTCACCGCTTTCTGCGTGCCATACTCCTTGAGCAGGTCCTTAACTTCAATTGACATAGGGGCAAACCTACACAAAAAAAGCTGCCCAACCCGTGAGGGTCGGCAGCTTCAGTATTTACATCCTGCGATCAGCTACAGGTTGTCGTATTCATAAATGTGATCGATCCGCGTACCCGCAGGCATTTCGAATACGGGATTAATCAACCCGTCTTTCAGTCCGTAAACCCAGCCATGCAGGTGCGGAGCTTCACGTTCCTTCCAGGCCCGCTGGATAATGGCTGTTTTTGCCAGGTTGAATACCTGCTCCTGCACATTGAGTTCCACCAGCCGGTCGGTCCGTTTATCCATATCACTGATGCCATCGAGTTCGGTGCGGTGCATGCGGTAAACATCCTTGATATTACGCAGCCAGACATTGAGCATGGCCGACAGGTCGGTCTGCGTCATGGATGCCTTTACACCACCGCAACCGTAGTGCCCGCATACGATAATGTGTTTCACCTTTAAATGGTTCACTGCATAATCGAGTACTGCCAGGAGGTTGACATCGGCATTCACCACAAGGTTGGCCACATTGCGGTGTACAAAAATTTCGCCTGGCTGTGTATCAGTAATCTGGTTGGCCGGCACGCGGCTGTCGCTGCATCCGATCCAGAGAAACTGTGGTGTCTGTACGTTGGTCAGCCGGGAAAAAAACTCAGGGTCATCATAGACCTTCTCTTTTGCCCAGGCTTTGTTCGATAACAGGAGCTGGTTGTAGTTCTGCATGATTTAAAGTTAATACATTAACGGCTTACGACCTCCAGTTCCTTGTCATGCTCACGGATAATATCATGGTTGGCCGGAAGTACTCCCGCTATTTTTTCATTGAAGCCCTGTTGCTTCATAGTACTCTTTTTCAATTCAACTGTTATGTTTTTCAGGGGGGCGGCGATCATGAAGTCCTCGATTGTTTCAATCACATCCCGGTCGATAAAATCAGCCCTTGTTGTATCAATAAATACAATTGAATCTGCCGGTACTTCTTCCAGTTTTCGTTTGATGATGGCCTTGTTGAGGAAACTTACATCCTTGCGGAGCCTGAATAAGTAAGTGTTCTGGTCATTCACTACAAACACGGCCGTCCGGAAATTACTCCTGAATGCAAAGAATAATCCGACACCGATACCGATGATCACACCTTTCAGCAGGTCAGTGGCGAGGATCGCCACAATGGTAATCACAAAGGGAAGGAACTGGTCCCAGCCTTTCTTATAAAAGGCCCTGAACAGGGAAGGCTTCGCCAGTTTGTACCCGGTGAAAATCAGGATTGCGGCCAGGCAGGCTTTGGGAATCAGGTTGAGGATCGTCGGGATAAAGGCCACACAAACCAGCAGCAGCAGGCCGTGGAAGATGGTAGACATTTTTGTTTTCGCACCTGAATTGACATTGGCCGAAGATCGTACGATCACACTCGTGACCGGTAGTCCTCCTACCATTCCGGACACGATATTTCCCAGTCCCTGTGCTTTCAGTTCCCGGTTGGTCGGTGTCACGCGCTGGTATGGATCAAGGTCATCGATCGCTTCAATACTCAGCAGGCTTTCCAGACTGGCCACGAGCGCCAGCGTGACTGCGGTACCCCATACTTTTGTATTGCCCAGCTGGCTCCAGTCGGGCATCGTAAAGAAGGAAAAGAAATGACTGATACTGGTTGCCGGTTCGATAAACACCAGGTGTTCTCCTTTCAGTGCGCTGCCATTGCCCTGGAAGGCAAGGTTAAGCCCGACCCCGGCGAAAACCACCAGCAGCGGGGCGGGGATCATTTTAATAAATCCCTGGCGTGTACTTACAAATTTTTCCCAGGCAAAATAACCCGCAAGACAGACACCCCCGATCAGTAGGGCTACAGGTGTTATGTGGGCGAATGCATTCACAAAATTGGAGAAGATATTTCCCTTGTCAGGGACCACCGCCTCATCGGATTCAAAATGTGAATCATCTCCCAGCAGGTGTGGAAACTGGTTCAGGATCAGGATCAGCCCGATGGCCGCCAGCATGCCTTTGATCACACCATTGGGTACATAGTCACCGATAACGCCGGCTTTGGCAAAACCAAGACCGATCTGCATTACCCCTGCGATCACCACTGCCAGGGTAAATGTCTGGAATGATCCAAGACCCAGCAAGGCCGCAGCCACGATAGCGGTCAGACCGGCTGCGGGGCCACTTACACTCAGGTGTGAACGACTGGCAATACCAATGACGATACCACCCACGATACCCGCGATGAGTCCGCTGAACAGCGGGGCGTTGGAGGCAAGGGCCACGCCTAAACAAAGCGGCAGGGCAACGAGGAACACCACTATGGATGCGGGGAAATCACTCGAAAACCCTTTGAAATAATCTTTGATGCCTGGACGAGATGACATGATTGACGGTTTAATGTTTTATTGGTTCTTCGTTTACATGGGCTTATCAGCCGGCAATTTCCATTGCCGGGACTGCTGCGCCCTTTGCAAACATTTTGTGGGTGAAGTTTACTTTCCCGTTTTCAACGCTGTAGCTGCCGCCCACCAGGCCAATCTTCCCCTCTTCGTACATTTCCCGGAGGATCTCACTTCCCTTCAGGATCGTTTCGAGGCTGTTGAGTACGTTGGCATGTGATACGAGCTCCACATACGTCTCGGTATTTACTTCGTTCCGTGCAGCGGAAGTCTTGTCCAGTGCGGGTTTTACCTTGTCGAGCAGGCCGGTCAGGTTACCCAGCTTCACATTGTCAACCGCGCCACGGATAGCACCACAACGCGAATGGCCCAGCACTACGATGAGTTTTGATCCGGCTACTTTACAGGCATACTCCAGACTGCCGATGATATCCTCATTTACCACATTACCTGCCACCCGCAGGCTGAAAATTTCCCCAAGACCCTGGTCGAAAATCAGCTCGACACTCGTCCGGCTATCCATACAGCTCAGCACCGCGGCGAAAGGAAACTGTCCCGCCGACGTTTCTTCCATCTGGTCGAGCAGGTTGCGGTTCAGCTTCAGGTTATTGACAAAACGTTTATTGCCATCCACCAGCACTTCATAAGCTGCTTCAGGCGTAAGGGCATTCTGGAACTCTTTTGTATGAAATCTCATATTC
>SEAD01000169.1 GCA_004173355.1 Chitinophagaceae bacterium
AATGGATGACGAACCGGGCTATTATCGCGGCATCGGATGGTATAGCCGCCGCATCCATATCCCCGCTTTTAAAAGGGATAAACACCTGGCACTATATTTTGAAGGGGCCAACCAGCTTGCCACCGTTTATGTCAACGGCCGCAAAGCAGTCACGCATACCGGTGGCTACAACGGTTTTTATGTGGCTATCGACAACCTGGTGAAGGAGGATGGCCTCGCGGACATCCTGGTCAGTGTGGACAACAGTTTTAACGAAGCCATTGCCCCGCTCACGGCCGATTTCACTTTTTTTGGCGGACTCTATCGCAATGTATCCCTGGTGAGCACAGAGTCGGTACATTTTGAAATGCCGGCCGATGGTGGCAGTTCGGTTTATATAACCACACCCATTGTGAGCGCAGCAGCGGCCACTATTAAAATAAAAAGTTCGATCGTCACTCCTGAACAAACCGGTAAATCAAAAAAGCGTAACCTGCTGCTGGTATCCGAAATCCGCGATGCATCAGGGGTGCTCGTCAGTTCGGATTCCCGTAAACTCCAGTTGCCGGCGGGTATCCGGCACGAAGCCACCCAGGAGTTCAAACCATTGCCCGACCCGCATCTCTGGAGCACAAGCGATCCCTATCTCTATACCGTCAGCACCCGGATTGTCGATGCGGGCACAAAGTCCGTCCTCGATGAAATCACCAACCCGCTTGGTTTTCGGTGGTACCGGTTCAGTGCCGACTCCGGATTTTTCCTGAACGATAAACCAGTAAAACTGGTCGGGGCAAGCCGGCACCAGGACCGGCCGGGACTTGGCAACGCCGTTCCCTCCGACCTCGCAAGGGAGGATGTAGGGTTGCTGAAAAAAATGGGTGGTAATTTCCTTCGTGTGGCCCACTACCCGCAGGACCAGGCCATTCTTGACGAGTGTGACCGGCTGGGGATCATTGCATCCGTTGAAATCCCGCTGGTAAATGAGATCACGGAATCGGAAGCGTTTTATAACAATAGTGAACAGATGCTGCGGGAGATGATCGCGCAAAACCATAACCATCCCAGTGTGGTGATGTGGACGCTGATGAACGAGATCATGCTCAAGCCGCATTTCACCAATGATAAGGAACGCCAGAAAGTTTATTATGCCAATATCGTAAGGCTGGCAACACGTCTGGACAGCCTTACCCGGCAACTCGATCCCGCACGCTATACCATGATTGCCAACCATGGTGATTTCGACAGGTACAATAATACCGGTCTCACGAAAGTGGCCATGATCGTTGGCTGGAACCTGTACTCCGGATGGTATGGTGGCGAGTTGAAAGACTTTGCTTCATTCCTGGATAAACACCACCAGCGGCTGCCGGACAAACCATTGATTGTTTCGGAATACGGTGCCGATGCCGATCCGCGGATCCGGAGTTTTACACCGGTGAAGTTTGACAAGAGTATGGAATACGCGCTCGGGTTTCACCAGTATTACCTCAATGAAATGCTGAAACGGCCGTTCTGCATCGCGGCGATTATCTGGAACCTCGCCGATTTCAATTCCGAAACCCGGGAGGAAACCATGCCGCATATCAACAATAAAGGCATGTTGCGTTGGGATCGACTGCCAAAAGACCTGTACCATTACTACCAGGCGAAATTGCTGGATAAGCCCTTTGTAAAAATCATATCCGCCGGATGGAATATGCGCACTGGGATAACCGACAGCGGGAAACTGGTTTCCACGCAACCGCTGCAGGTTGCGTCCAATGCGGCTTCTGTCGAACTCAGGTTGAATGGACAATCACTGGGAAAAAAACAAACAACGGATGGCCTAGCCGGTTTTGATGTGCCATTTACAAATGGTACCAACCAGCTTCAGGCGCTCATCACAGCCGAAGGCCGGGAGATTCCTGATTTTGCAGCGATTAATTTCCAGCTGCAGCCCTGGTCACTTCGTGACACGGCTGTTCCATTCACATCGGTAAATATCCTGCTGGGTGCGAAACGGATGTATATAGATGAAATATTACAACAGGTCTGGGTCCCTGAACAATCCTATCGCCCTGGAAGCTGGGGTTCCGTTGGAGGCAAGCCGTTCAACCAGTCGGGGAACGGACGGTTGCCATATGGTTCGGATAAAAATATCAGTGGTACCTGGGATGACCCGGTGTACCAGACGCAGAATGTGGGTCTGCAGGAATTCAGGCTCGACCTTCCCGATGGCAGTTACGAACTCACTTTGCATTTTGCAGAGCTGGCAGGGGTTGCGGGCGCGAGCCTCGTGTATAATCTTTCGGAATTCGCAAAAGCCGTAACCCACGCGGAACGGGTCTTTGACGTCAGCATCAATGGTCGCCTCCTGCTGGCAGACTTTAATATGACAGCCAATACCGGTGTCGCAAAAGCCATTGCCAAAAAAGTAGTGTTGGAAGTGCGGGACGGCAAAGGGATCACGATCGGTTTGACGGCAAAAAAAGGGGAGCCCGTGCTGAATGCATTACAGGTCAGGAAACTTTATTAAATGAAATCTTTGTCGGGTTCTTTTGCATGTAAACGGGGAATTTCAGCAAGCATCTTCATTGTTGTTTTTTGCCTGTCATTGGAATCTATAGCGCAGACATGGCAGTCTTCGCTTCTCAGTATCGACTCGTCCGGCAAACTGGTTTATCATGCCGATTCAATGGGTAACAAGCTGCCTGATTTCAGTGGGGTAGGGTATACCGCAACAAAAATGGACGAATCATATACCCGGTCGAACCCCGCAATCTACGCGGGTTTTAGCGGCACAGACTATTACGGCAGGGACGCAACGGATCATCTTCAGTCACTGATTGACGAAGTGTCCCGTCGCAAACCAACCAAAACGGGCCTTCGTGGTATTATCTATCTCAGCGATACGGTATACTATATCGATTCATCATTACGGATCAGTGCATCGGGGATTATATTACGGGGTACCAATAACAAAACGGTTTTTGTGGCGAGGGGCACCGGCAGACGCACACTCGTTGAAGTGTCGGGTACAGGCAGTCCTGTTGAGGTAAAAAAAACACGCACATGGATCACGGATGCCTATGTGCTGGTTGGTTCTAAACAGATCAACGTCGCAAATGCATCGGAGTTCCGCAAAGGTGATCAGGTCATGCTGTTCCGTCCTGGCACCCGGCAATGGATTCACGACCTGCGGATGGATTCCATTGCCCCGGCAGATGCTGCTACCCGGCAGTGGCAGGCTGGGGAATGTGACCTGGAGTTCCAGCGGGTGGTTGTTGCTGTGAAAGGCAATACCATTACCCTTGACCAGCCTGTAGTAATGGCTATCGATTCTGCTTATGGAGGTGGTTGTATTTATAAGTATCGTTTCCCTGGCAGGATTACCCAGGTCGGCATCGAAAACATTCATTTCAGGTCGGAGTATAAATCGGATACCGATGAAGACCATGCCTGGTCGGCTGTTTCGTTCAACCGCATTGACCAGGGATGGGTGAAAAATAGTACCGCCACTTATTTTGCACTGTCAGCGGTTCACCTGAAGTCGCTGGCCACCCATATCACAGTGGATTCCTGCCGTTCGTTTGCACCAAAATCAAAAATCACGGGAGGACGCCGTTATGCCTTTACAATAGACGGGCAGCTGAACCTCGTGAAGAATTGTTTTTCGTCCGAAGGAAGGCACGACTATGTCACGGGTGCACGGGTCTGCGGCCCGAATGTTTTTTACAACTGCCGCGCAGAAAGAGCATTTGCCGATACCGGTCCGCATCATCGCTGGGCTGTTGGTACGCTGTATGACAATATTACCACGGACGGCGAGATCAATGCGCAGGACCGGGGCAACTGGGGAACCGGCCACGGGTGGTCCGGCGTGTCACAGGTGTTCTGGAACTGTAAGGCATTGCGTGCAGCGATCCAGGACCCTTGGGTTTCGGGCAGGAACTATGTGATCGGGATGGCTGCAAAGCCTTATCCCGGGAGGCTTCCGGGGCGTAATGCTTCAGTATGGGAAACAGGAAATCATGGCGGGCTCCGGCCGGTCTCCCTTTACCAGGCCCAGTTGCTGCAATCCCGGGGTTTGATCTCCCCTTGAAATTGGAAAGCGTGGCGGGTAACTCTTCCGGTCTCCGGAAAAAATAAGAAGATGCGGGACGATTGTCACAGTTGGCCCATGAATTGGTGCAATAGGCCACAGCGCATCTATTTATCATTAATTTGGAGTATGGAAAATAAGTCAGTCAAAAGGGTAGTGGTCGTAGGGGGTGGTTTCGCCGGGATCAACTTGGTAAAGACACTGTCAAAGGATGAACGGTTCATAGTGACCCTCGTCGATATCAACAACTACCATTTTTTCCCGCCACTCCTCTACCAGGTAGCCACCGCATTTATCGAACCCAGCAATATCAGTTACCCTTTCCGCAGGCTCTTCCAGAAAAAAAAGAACCAGCGGTTTTTTATGGGCACACTCACCAGTGTAAATCCCGCGGCAAAAACGATCGAAACAGACAACGGTACACTGGGTTACGATTATCTCGTTTTATGTGTCGGTACCGAGCCAAATTATTTTGGACTTGAAAATGTGCGGCGCGCAGCGCTGCCGATGAAAACAATCAACGACTCGCTGAGCATGCGCAACCACCTGCTCATGACAATGGAAAAGGCGGTGCGTGCCACCAGCAAGGATGAACGGGATCGCCTGCTGAATATCGTCATTGCCGGCGGTGGGCCAACGGGCGTGGAGATCGCGGGTATGCTTGCTGAACTCGGTCGCAACGTTGCAGTAAAGGAATATCCCGAGATCGAAAGTTTCCAGGCGCATATCCACCTGGTGGATTCGGGTGGCGAACTGCTCGGACCGATGAGCACAACCGCCCAGAAGGAGGCGCTCCGTGTACTGACCAGGCTCGGTGTACATGTACGGCTGAACGTTGCGGTGAAAGATTATGTCGATCATGAAGTGGTGCTGGCCGATGGGGGCCGCATCCCTACAGACATGCTGATCTGGACTTCAGGTGTCATTGGCCGGGAAATACCAGGCCTGCCGAAAGAATCCATCGGCCGGGGCAGGAGGGTGCTGGTCGATCAGTTCAGTGAAGTGAATGCGGTGCCCGATGTATTTGCCCTGGGTGATATTGCCATGCAGACCGCTGATGTTAAATACCCGAACGGACATCCGCAGCTGGCACAGGTTGCGATCCAGGGCGGGCAGGCACTGGCGAAAAACCTGATCCGCCGGGAGTCCGGGCGCGAACAGAAACCGTTCCGATACCACGACAAGGGATCCATGGCCATCATTTCCAAATTCAAGGCTGTGGCCGATCTCCCGAAATTCTCCTTCAAGGGATTCTTCGCCTGGGTGATCTGGCTTTTCATCCATATCATACCACTGATCGGTTTCCGCAACAAGGTTAAACTCGCTTTCAGTTGGCTGGCCTCCTTTATTACCAATGATCCGACCCTGCGGCTCATCATTGGGGTGCGGACGACAAAGGAGAATAAGGAAGGGCTCTGATCCATACGGATAATAGTCAGTACCTAATTATAGGTATTCCACCGGGGGAAATGAAAAAATGCCTGCGCGCCGGTATTGGCGAGCCACAGGCGTTATATCACCGCACTCCAGAAAATTATTATCACCCGTTTTACACACGACAACAGTGCCTCGGTCAATCTCGGGGCGAATAACCAGTACCGTTACATCATCACTCCGGGTGGCACATCCGCGAAAGGTGCTTCGCCGGTTGACTGGAGTGACTATAAAGCCGTTGCCGCCTATTTCGGGATCCCCGACTAAATGCTTAACCCATTCCTTAATGTACCGGGACCGCAGCATCTGCGGTCCTTTTTAATTACATTGTGTAACCACCACCCAAAACCTGTCACCATGAAACGATTGTTGCTGCCCTTTATCCTATTGTTGCCATTCCTGGGCTCCGGGCAGGAAGCACCCGGCAGGGAACTTACCGATGCTGATTACGATTCGTTCGGTGCTTCTGCAGATTCCATCGTTGCGGAAGGGACAAGATTATTCCGCCTGGAAATGGCATCCTGGTATGGGACCGACCTTTTCCTTGAAAACTTCAAGGATCGAAACAGGATCGGCGGTTACCTCTCCTACATGAACGACCGGACCCCCACCTGCATTTTTTTCAGCCAGGGTGAGTCGCCTGCCATTCTCGGCACGATTATGTTTGATAGTACCTACAACGTTAAAACAGCTACCATTGACCTCGAAGAGCGGAAAATGACGGCAGTGGAAACGGATTACCATCAATTGCGTAAGGCGGGGATGGAGTTCATAAACAGCGGGGATACGCTTTTCAAAGTTTACGACAACACCAGTCTTAACATGATTCCGCTGATCCACGAAGGCAGGCGAAGAATGTATGTACTTACTGGTCCGAAAGATAATGGTGTGGTTGTTTTCGGAAACGATTACCTGCTGGAGTTTGACAACAATAACAGACTGACCAGTCGCCGCAGGCTGCATGCAAATCTAATAATGGTGAAATATGGAAAAGGGGAAACAGGCGCGCCCGAACAGGTTGGCAGCATGCATACACATCTTCCTGAAACCGGCAATTTCCATACGGCAACTGATATCTGCACCCTGCTTCTGTATGGTCGTTTTACCAACTGGCAACAGCATAACGTGATATCTGAAAATTTTTACACTATCTGGGATATGAAAAAGCAACAGCTCACACCCATTACCCGGGAAGCTTTGAAAAAAATCAACGAACACCAGCAAAGCAAAAAGAAAAATAAGTAACATGTCACCAACCGGCAGCCGGCATTTCCTCGATTTTGAATCCAACCTGCGACAGGTTTATGAGGAATTGTTCCAGCTCCGCCTGGCCACACAAAAGGATCCCAAAAAAAACCAGCCCGGCAAACGCGAAGAACTGGAAAAACGCCTGCTGGAAGAACGGATCAGCCTTACACAAGGACTTACCCCCTGGCAGGTTGTCCAGCTCAGCCGTCATCCGGACCGCCCTTACAGCCTGCGTTTCATCGACCAGCTGACCACAGGGTTTATCGAAATCTTCGGGGACCGCAAACAGGCCGATGATAAATCAATCATCGGGGGATTCGCCATTTTCAATGGACGCACCGTAATGCTCATCGGTCACCAGAAAGGCTTCGATACCGAAAGCCGCTTATACAGGAATTACGGAATGCCTAACGCACCGGGATACCGGAAGGCACTGCGACTGATGAAACTCGCGGAAAAATTCAACAAACCCATTATCACACTTATCGATACCCCCGGCGCCTATCCGGGTATTGAATCCCAGTCACAGGGCATGGGGGAAGCAATTGCCCGCAATATTTATGAAATGCTCCGGCTCCGCGTACCCGTCATCTCCGTAATCATCGGGGAAGGAGGGAGCGGAGGTGCGATGGGCATCGGTGCGGGCGACCGCATGCTCATGCTGCAACATACCTGGTACAGCGTGGCATCTCCGGAAAGCTGCAGCGCCATCCTCTGGCATAGCGCCAGCCACAAGGAGGAAGCAGCTACGCAACTGCAACTGACCAGTGGCGATATGCTCCGGCATGGATTCGTGGATGAAATAATCCCCGAACCCGATGGTGGTGCACACTGGGACTACCGCCTCTCGGCAGCCCTGCTGAAACCCGTTCTCCATAAACACCTGGAAGAAGTGCTTGCGTCGGATACCAATCAGATGCTGCAGAACCGCCTGGACCGCTATGGATCCTTCGGGCAGTGGGAGCAGCTCTGATACCTGCCATTCATCAATTCCGGTTACGGAAAACGAAATGCTTTGTTAGCTTTGATCACATGTTGAGAAAACTTTCACTGCTTTTCATTTTTGCTGTCCTGTCGATCCCTGTATTTACGCAACAATATGAGCGATACCGGACACTGAAAGACACTGCCATCTTTTCCCAAAACCTTGGTTTTGCCAAAAAGATTTCGGTGACCGTGCCGATCGAATGGCAAAAGGAAACCAAAAAAGATTTTCCGCTGATAGTCGTGTTTGACCGGCAAAACAAACGAAGTCTCAACTACATAGTCAATACCATCGACTACTTAACCAGCACTGAACAGATTCCCTCTGCCGTCATCATCAGCGTTGAATCCGAACAACGTTACCGTTATCGTGAAACCCTTCACAAAATCTCCGATTCCGCAGGCCTGGCGGCACAGAATGAAAAATTTATTTTCGATGAACTGGTTCCACTGGCCGAAAAAAGCTATCACGCTTCACATTTCAGGATATTGATCGGCCATTCAAGGTATGGCTATTTCACCACCGCATTATTTCATTCGAGGATCAATGATCTCAGTGCAGTGATCTCGATGAGTCCGTTTTTTTCACAGAAAAATATTGACCTCACGGATTCCATTGCCAGGCTGGACAAACGCTCTTTCCCGTCCCGTAAATATTATCGTTATGGCATCGGCAATGATTATCCGGATGACTTTGCAAAAATGGATTCGGTATTCGGCGCACGTATTCCCAACCCTTCCCTGGATATGAAAGGCTACCGCTTCAGGGCGGCTGACCACAGCACCACACCCGGTTTAATTATCGGCACGGCACTGTACGAGGTTTTTGAAGAGTGGTCATCCATCCAGGCGAAATATTCAAGCATCAGTCAAAAGGACCTTGGCATAAAAAAAAATCTCGAACAGCAGATCCGGTCGGTCTACGGGGCGAACCTCAATTTCTCGCTCGGTATTTTGAATGGGAAAGGCTGGTCTTTCTACAATGAAAAACAATATGAAAAAGCTATCCAGGCCTG
>SEAD01000297.1 GCA_004173355.1 Chitinophagaceae bacterium
TTCAACACCGCCCCCATGCCGCCAGAGCCGGTAATGCTAAACCCCGCAACCAGGATCAACGACATCCAGCGCTTCCTTGGGAGCCATTTCCATCCGCTGAAAACCCAGCCCGGCAACAAAATCAACCAGCCGCTGCTGGACCGTTTGCTGGACTTCAAGCTGCTGATCGAATCCAACCTTTAGCAAGTCCAAAGGCGGTCTACCCCTACGATGGACCGCAATTGCAATTCCAACCGCCGGCAGAAACGTAGCCAACACGTTGATTTAACGGCTCTAAAAAAAGCTACAAGCGATCGATAAAACCAAGGTAGGCCTCTACGCTGGCCTCCACCCACTGGGCGGTAGCATTGAACTCCATATCGTAATACACGAACGGGCTTTTGTACGTTGCCCTTACATATTCAAAGGTCAGCTCGAACGGCCTTGTCAGCTCTTCCATGGTATATTTGTAGGGCCCGGACTTGCTGTAGCCTTCAAGAGCTATCCCTGCTGAAATGGCCAGGGCAATCTTTTTCCCGCCCAGCTTATAGCCACTTTTGCTGCCAAATGCCCAGCCGTGCAGCAGCACCTCGTCCAGCCATTTTTTCAGCAGCGGCGGGCTGCTGAACCAGTAGAAGGGAAACTGGAACACAATCCTTTCATGCCCTTCCAGGAGCTTTTGTTCGCTTTCTACGTCGATCACCCCATCAGGATACACCTCATAAAGCTGGTGCAGGGTATATTTGTCCGGAAATTTGCCAAGCTCCCCAACCCATCTGCTGTTGATCAGCGAGGTCTGGATTTCAGGGTGCACTACTATTATCAAAGTTTTCATAAGCTTTTATGTTGCCGCAAAAATAAATACCCTAACTTACAATCCTGGCATTAACACCCCATTGTAAGGTACTATCAAAAATGTAAGTAATGAGTAAAATAAAGGAAACCTCGACCAACTTTGCCAACAAAAAGGCCCTGAGCGATGAATGCCCGGAGCTTTATGCCTCCAACATCATCGGCGGTCAATGGCCGCTTGCCATCTGCGGCTACCTGCTTAACGGCAAGCTCAGGTTCGGCGAGCTCAAAAAGAAACTGCCAAACATCACCGAGCGAATGCTCACCCTGCAGCTCAGAAGGCTGGAAAAGGACAGGATCGTAAAACGGACCGTTTATGCCCAGGTCCCTCCAAGGGTCGAGTACGAACTGACCCCAATCGGCCAAAAGCTAAAACCTGTCATCGAGGAACTTGAAAAATGGGGAACCCTGCACAAACAGAGCCTATAGATAGATTAGCCCTAGCGTCCTGCCCTAGAACCTAACTTGCCACGGCCATCAGCCTTCTTTTTGCCTGGATCCTGTGCACCAGTTTTTTCAACCTGCTGCGATAGTCCTCGCCAAGCCATTTCAGGTAGTCCCTGGTCACTTTCCCAAGGCACTTGCCGTACTGCTTGATCCGGTAGTCTATCTCCTTGTCCAGCGAGGCGATCAGCTCCATCGCCTGTGCTTCGTCCGAGGCATTGTCCACGCACATGAGCGCATGCTGGCGGATGGAATCCCTGATGACCAGTTTTGCCTTGAGCCCGTTTTCAACCGTATGCTGGTAGGCCGAGACCACATCGAAGGCAACTTCAAGGCTGTTGGCGAAAGCGCTCCGCATTTCAAGCGGTATGATATGGGTGTCCCGCTCGGCCAGCTGCAGGCTCTGGTGGTAGATCTCCGGATGATCAAAGATATGCTTCCAGTCCAGCTCGCTGTCCCAGTCGCCGAACCGCTCGTTGTTGTTACCAAGATCGATGATCGAAAAGGTATTTTTTCCCGGCAGGCGCCTGGCGCCCCTGCCGATCATCTGATGGAACAGGGTCAGCGAGGT
>SEAD01000298.1 GCA_004173355.1 Chitinophagaceae bacterium
CCTGCTGGTGAACATGGTGATATCCATACGGAAGAAGAACTACGGGTGATTATTGCCGAAAGCCATGAGGGTGGTGTGCTGGAGGAAACGGAACGAAGCCTGATACAGAATGTATTCAGCCTTGGTGACCGGCAGGTCTCCTCCCTGATGACCCCGAGAAACGAAATTGTGTGGCTGGATCTCAATGCCCACCCCGATGATAATAAAAAGAAGGTGCTTGAAACCAGGCATACACTTTACCCGCTTGCCAAAGATTCAATAGATGAAGTGGTTGGTTTTATCTATTCCAAGGACCTGCTGAGTGACAACCTCGATGAGATGATACATCGTTTGCCATCACTGCAAAGGAAGATGCTGCTGGTGACCCTGCACAACCGCACGTACCAGGTGCTGGACCAGTTCCGCCGCGAGAAGGTATACCAGGCAATGGTGGTGGATGAATTCGGGTCAGTGAAAGGAATCATTACCATCAATGATATTGTCGATGCGCTGGTGGGGAATATATCCGAAAATGATGAGTTTGAATATGCGATAGATGTGCGTGAAGATGGCAGTATGCTGGTGGATGCGCAGATCCCGTTTTTTGAGTTTGTGGAGCGGGTGAATATGGAAGTTGATACCGCAAAGGATAACCTCACCGGATATGTTACCCTCGGAGGGTTCATCCTGGAGAAGCTTGGAAAGATTCCCCGTAAAGGTGACAGGGTGAAATGGCGCAATATGCGCATCGAGGTGGCGGAAATGGATCAGCTGCGCATCAACAAAGTGCTGGTGACCCCTGTTACAGTTTAAGCTGCAAATTTTCATTAAAATAATCCCACCCTGTTGGTGAATCTGTTTATTCCACATAAATTCAGGGACACCGCAGGACCTTTTCCACCTTCCCATGATTTTTTGGAATAAATATGTCTGCGACTTACCCGGTCAGCGGACTGATTGTGTGGGTGAGGGGCACGGAGTGTGCAGTGCTGCGTTGGTTATAAACCGTAAATTAAATTAGTATACATAATAGTCGTAAATCGATTCATATGATTGAACCTTACAAGGAAAAGTCAGCAAACTTCCTGTACAACCTGCTCTTCTGCGATGAGCTTTCCTTGTTTAAAACCAATACGCAGGATCCACCTACTTACCCGTTTGATATTTTGTTTGATGATGCAGCGCCGGAAGAAGCGATCCGCCGGATTACAGAGGATACCGCTGCCGATCCCCGCGTGCGGGTGCTCGCGTATAACAAATTTCTGTCTGCCGGAATCAAACCTGTGAAGAAAGAATTGCTGGCAGTGATCGTGGAAGTGGGTCTCGATCAGGGACTGGATGTGCTGGCTTCTTTTGCGGATGGGACCGCGCGGTATATCAACCAGTCGGAGAAGATCCTGATCTGGGAAACGACAGATGATGCTACGGCACTTGACCTGACACGGACTTTGTTTTCCCGCAGTGCCCAGATCGTCAACCAGATTGGGCCGTGGGACCAGGCGAGACGGGCAGCCCCGGAGAAGGGTATGACCAGGATTTCTTTTCTTGTGTCGGATGGCCTTTACTTTGGCGAAGCTCCAACCAACCTTTTGTTTAACGACCAGCTGGCGGGTCCTGCGCTGCAGGCTGCCACACAATTAATGCAATACCTCACCAGTAAATCTTTAGAATCTTGAATTTTGAAAACTTCCCTCCAATCGGCGGACTGCTCGTCTCCCGGATGGTGGTAGACGAAAAGATCAGACCCGGGTTTCTTTACCGCGAAAAACGCGCACAACCCGAAGACAGTGGCTGGCGCATCTTCACCGGTCTGGAATCCGAGGAATACAATGATAATCCCGATAATATCGGCATCTATAA
>SEAD01000170.1 GCA_004173355.1 Chitinophagaceae bacterium
TGTTACGCGGTAACGAGGTCACGACGCACTACGAATTTTGTTTTGATGGGCAGTTTACCTGCAGCGAGACCCAGGGACGCGCGTGCAACGGATTCTGTAACACCATCGATCTCGAATATGATACGACCTGGCTGTACCACGGCCGCCCAGTATTCCAGGTTACCTTTACCCTTACCCATCCTTACTTCGGCGGGTTTCGCGGTAATTGGTTTGTCAGGGAAAATGCGGATCCATACGTTACCCTCACGTTTCATTTCGCGGGTAAGTGCCTGACGGGCCGCTTCAATCTGGCGGTCAGTGATCCAATGCTGGTCCAGCGCCTTGAGGGCAAATGAACCAAAAGCTATAGTTGTGCCCCTTTTAGCGTCGCCTTTCATGCGACCTTTCTGCATCTTCCTGTGCTTCGTTCTTTTCGGTTGTAACATTTCAGTTCAGTTTGAAAAAATGAATTAATTATCGTCCACCACGTCCACCACTGCGGCCGACTCCGCCGCCACCTCTCCTGTCATCACGACGGTCGCCACCGCGATCATCACGGCGCTCCCTGCGTTCACCCATCGGGCCACCGGCAGGTCCGTCATTCTTGCCACCAGCGATGATGTTCGGGTTCAGATCCCTCTTTGCCAAAACCTCACCTTTACAAATCCATACCTTGATACCGATCTTACCGTAAACGGTCTGAGCAAATACGTTGGCATAGTCGATATCCATCCGGAACGTATGCAGGGGCACACGACCTTGTTTAAATTCTTCACTACGGGCAATTTCAGCACCGGCCAGACGTCCAGACAATTTGATCTTGATACCTTCCGCACCCATACGGAGGGCAGAAGCGATCGCCATCTTGGTGGCACGTTTGAAGTTGATCCGGTTTTCGATCTGGCGGGCGATAGTATCACCCACGATCATCGCGTCCAGTTCAGGACGGCGGATCTCGAGGATGTTGATCTGCACGTCATCCTTGCCGGTGAGCTTTTTCAGCTCTTCCTTGATACGGTCAACCTCACCACCACCTTTACCGATGATGATACCTGGTTTTGACGTATGGATGGTGATGATCAGTTTTCCAAGGGTGCGTTCGATAACGATCTTGGAAATACCGCCCTTGTTGATACGGGCAGTCAGGTAAGTTCTGATCTTGTGATCCTCGATCAGTTTGCCAGCATAGTCTTTCTTGCTGCCGTACCAGTTAGATTCCCATCCGCGGATGATGCCTAACCTGTTGCCGATCGGATTTGCTTTTTGACCCATTTCTTAAATTTTATAGTCCGGATTTAACCGGATTTCCAGGTTAATTTTCTTTTTATTAAACGGCTTTAGCCAGAGCTGCTTTCGCTTTTTTACCAGTTGGTTCGATGATGTCCACAATCACGGTTACGTGGTTGCTTCTTTTACGAACGCGGTATCCGCGACCCTGTGGGGCAGGGCGCATGCGCTTCAGCGTACGTCCGCCATCAACGAAGATGGTTTTGATACCCAGCTGGCTGATATCGCCACCTTCATTTTTCTGCTTCCAGTTATCAATCGCGCTGAGCACAAGCTTGCGCAAAGGCACTGCAGGGTGTTTGGGGTTGAACTCCAGTTCCGCCAGTACTTTTTCCACCTGCTGGCCCCTGATGAGGTCAGCGAGCAAGCGCATCTTGCGTGGCGATGTCGGATAATTTCTCAGTTTAGCTACTGCTTCCATTGCTTGATTTTTGCGTCCGGACCAGGGTGACCCCCTCCCCGACTATTTAGTTTATCCTTCTTTTTTCGAGTGACCGCGGAATGAACGCGTCGGCGCAAATTCCCCGAGTTTATGTCCTACCATGAATTCGGTAACATACACAGGAATGAATTTATTCCCGTTATGTACAGCGAACGTGTGGCCTACGAAATCAGGAGAGATCGTGGAGCGGCGGCTCCAGGTCTTGATCACCCCTTTTTTGTTTTTGCCATCATTCATGCCAAGCACCTTCTTTTCGAGGTGGGTGGCGATATAAGGACCTTTTTTAATTGAACGAGCCATATTACTTCGTAGTTGAAAATTTATAATTATTTAGCCAGTTTGCTTCCGTTCTTACGCTGGATGATCATACCGTCAGAGTTTTTACCCTTCGTCCTGGTTTTCAGGCCGCGTGAGTACTGACCATTCCTTGAACGGGGCTGTCCGCCGGATGCGCGACCTTCACCACCACCCATCGGGTGATCGACAGGGTTCATCGCAACACCACGGGTGCGTGGGCGGATACCTTTCCAGCGTGTACGGCCGGCTTTACCCATACTCTGCAGGCTATGGTCGCTGTTGCTCACCACACCAACTGTTGCATAACAGTTAACGAGGATCTTGCGAAGCTCACCACTTGGCATTTTCAGGATAGCATACTTTTCTTCCTTGTTCGTCAGCTGTGCACTTGAACCTGCACTGCGGGCGAGTTTACCACCCTGGCCAGGCTGCATTTCAATGTTGTGCACGTTGGTACCAAGGGGCATATTTTTCATCTGGAGGGCGTTGCCGATCTCAGGGGCAACAGCATCACCGCTTTCAACGGTAGCACCAACCACCAGGCCTTGCGGCGCGAGGATGTAACGTTTTTCACCGTCAGCATAATTCAGCAGGGCGATGAAAGCGGTACGGTTCGGATCGTACTCGATGGAAGCTACGGTAGCAACACCGGTCTTGTTCCTTTTGAAGTCAACAATACGATACTTCTTCTTGTGACCACCACCGCGATAACGCATGGACAGGTGACCGGAAGAGTTACGGCCGCCAGTGCGCGGTTTCGCTTCCACGAGGCTCTTTTCAGGGACGTTCGTTGTGATCTCAGCGTACGCGTTCCCGATTCTCCAACGGGTACCGGCTGTAACGGGTTTAAATTTTCTTAATGCCATTTTCTTTAAATTCTTTTAGTTCAACATTAGCGGCTGCTGAAGCCTTTCTTAATAACTGGTCCGGGACCGGTTTTATCAGATGTTTGAATACAGGTCGATGCTCTCTCCTTCTGCTACGGTTACGTAAGCCTTCTTGTAAGAAGGTTTGCGACCGGAGATAACACCCGCTTTGGTGAAGCGGCTCTTATTTTTACCAGGGGAAACCGCTGTATTAACACCAGTTACTGTAACACCATAAAAGCTTTCGATCGCTTTTTTGATTTCCAGTTTGTTTGCTTTCTTAGCCACCTTGAATGCATAGCGGCGCAGGGACTCCTGCTGGGCATTTGCCTTTTCAGTAAGGATTGGCTTGATGAGTATTTCAGAAAGTTTCATTGCTTGTCTTTTTATTGGGTTGCGACCGTTCGGTGCCGCTATTCTTATTTGCTTACGCTTCTGCTTTGTCGTCTACGAAGATTTTAGCAGCGCTTTCCGTCAGTACCAGTACTTCAGAGTTCATGATATCATAAGTATTGATATCGCTCAGCAGCACACCGAGTACAGATGGTACGTTACGGAATGACAACTGTACATTCTCGTTGTACTCAGGCAGGATGTACATTGCTTTTTTCTCAGCAATATTCAGTTTGCCCAGCATCTGCATGACAGTCCTGGTTTTTGGCGCATCCAGTGCGAGGTCTTCCACCACTACGATAGCTTTTTCCTGTGCCTTGTAAGAAAGGGCAGAGATCTTTGCAAGATCTTTCACTTTCCTGTTCAGCTTGATGTCATAGGAATGCGGTTTTGGTCCGAAGATAGTACCACCACCCTTGTACAAAGGGTTACGGATATTACCCTTACGGCTTCCGCCTGTACCTTTCTGGCGATGCAGCTTGCGGCTTGCACCCTGCACCTCGGCACGGGTTTTAACTTTGTGCGTACCCTGGCGCTGTGCGGCGAGGTACTGCTTTACGGCCAGGTAGATGACGTGGTTATTCGGCTCAGCCCCGAAGATCTCCTCGGGCAGCTCGATCGTCCTGCCTGTTTTACTTCCCTGAATATTTAAAACTTCAACTTGCATTTTCTTTGTTTTGTTAAACCTCTCCGGTTTAGGTTAATCTGATCCGTTTTACTGTGAACCCTGTTTATTTCTGGATTAACACAATGGATCCGTTATGACCTGGAACAGAACCGCTCACCAGGATATAGTTCTGGTCAGGGAAAACTTTCACGACCTTCAGGCCTTTCATTTTCACCCTGTCATTACCCATACGACCGGCCATGCGCATACCTTTCATTACACGGGAAGCATCGGATGAGTTACCCAGTGAACCCGGAGCACGCTGACGGTCATGCTGACCGTGAGACTGCTGGCCCACACCATGGAAACCATGACGTTTAACCACACCCTGGAAACCTTTACCTTTTGTAGTACCTACCACTTCAACCTGATCGCCTTCGGCGAAAATGTCAACGGTAATGGTTTCACCAATATTTTTTTCGAGAGAATAATCGCGGAATTCCTTGGAGAATTTTTTAGGAGCTGTCTGCGCTTTTGCGAAGTGGTTCACTTCGGCTTTTGTAGCATGCTTTTCTTTTTTGTCGCCAAAAGAAAGCTGGATGGCGTTGTAACCGTCTGAATCCTGAGTCTTGACCTGCGTAACGACGCAAGGACCGGCCTCAATGATCGTACAGGCGGTTTGTTTGCCCGAGGGATCAAAAATGCTGGTCATGCCAACTTTTTTACCAATAATACCTTTCATTGTAAGGACTGTTTATGCCCTCAGGATTATTGGGACATTCCGGTGCATTTGGTGTACCCGGAATTCAATCCCCGTTTGCTGCAAACCTTTTCCTTTCTGGGGAAGTACCTGCAGTAAACAAACCCTGAATGGCTTGTTTTATGTTAATAAACCAGAGCTCTTTTCTATCACTTCCTCCGGCGGGAGCCTTTGCGAAGTATTTTTGAGAGATGGCGAAATTCAAAAGATGATAAGAACTGTTCTTTACCGGTTGCCTGTATCCGCTTTGCGGCCTGACAGGTTATGCCTTGATCTCAACTTCAACACCACTTGGAAGGTCAAGCTTGCTCAGTGCATCCACAGTACGGCTGGAAGACGTATAGATATCCAGTAAACGTTTGTGGGTAGCCAGCTGGAACTGCTCACGGCTCTTCTTGTTAACGTGCGGGGAACGCAAAACAGTAAAGATCTTCGTCCTTGTTGGCAAAGGAATCGGACCCGTTACCACAGCACCTGTGCTGCGAACTGTTTTGACGATCTTTTCCGCTGATTTATCTACCAGGTTGTGATCGTAAGACTGCAATTTGATTCTGATACGCTGCGACATAAGTAAAAGCCCAATTTTCATTTGGGAGTGCAAAGGTATGGACAGAGATCATTCGAGCAAAACTTTGGGCGGGTTTTTTTTGAAGAATTTGCGGAAAAATGGCTGGTTTTCAGCTGTTGGGGCCCAAATCAGGCTCTCGCAAGCCATACCAGGGTATTTCTCCCATCCGGACCGGGTCCGGACTCCCACCCTAAGCGACCGGTTATTTCCAGACCAGGTGGCTGGGAAAGCCAGCGGCCCGGCGGTCAGGGGCAAAAAAAAGAGACCCAAGAATGAGTCCCTAACCTTTTTTGACATTGTGTTTTCCAGATATATTGTTCAGGTCTTCTATGAAGATATCGATTTTAAAAACGGAGAAATACGCAGTCCTATCAGCAAATCCAGTGCCATTACCGGTTTTGTTGCTTGATCCGGGTTAAGTATTTCTACGTTAGACAAAAAAAACCCGGCCATCTGGCCGGGTCTCCCTTTTTATCGGTATTAAGCGCTTACTTTCCCTTTCACCTTCGCGATCACCTCTTCGGCGATGTTGTTGGGTGCCGGGGAGTAGTGCGAGAATTCCATGGTCGAAGACGCACGGCCGGAGCTCAGTGAGCGAAGCTGGGTTACGTACCCGAACATTTCGCTCAGGGGAACTTTCGCTTTGATTACTTCAGCACCTGCGCGGCTATCCATCCCTTCCATCATACCACGGCGGCGGTTAAGGTCACCGGTAACATCACCCATGTACTGGGCGGGGGTGATTACTTCCACTTTCATGATTGGTTCCAGGAGGGTTGGCTTCGCTTTGCGGGCAGCTTCACGGAAACCTTGTTTGGCGCAGAGTTCGAACGACATACCATCGGAGTCAACCGCGTGGAAGCTACCGTCGAAGATCCTGATCTTCATATTGTCAACCGGGTAGTTGGCCAGTACACCAGTGGTCATCGAAGCTTCGAAACCTTTCTGGATGGGCTGGATAAACTCACGGGGGATCGATCCACCCACGATATTGTTGACGAACTGGAAGTGTTTGTCAGGGTTTTCTGCTTTCCATTCTTCATCCACCGGTCCGAGTTCGAATTCGATATCGGCGAACTTACCACGTCCACCCGTTTGTTTCTTCAGGGTTTCGCGGTGTTCAATGGATTTACCAAATGCCTCTTTATAGGCAACCTGCGGGGCACCCTGGTTTACTTCCACCTTGAACTCACGACGCATACGGTCGATGATGATTTCGAGGTGAAGCTCACCCATACCACGGAGGATGGTCTGGCCCGTGTCCTCATCGGTATTTACGCGGAGCGTAGGATCTTCTTCCACGAGTTTGGCGATGGCCATACCCATTTTATCCACGTCAGCCTGGGTTTTTGGTTCAACCGCGATGGCGATTACCGGCTCGGGGATGAACATATTCTCCAGCGTGATCGGATGGTCTTCGTGGCAGAGGGTATCCCCTGTCTTGATTTCCTTGAAACCAACCGCTGCGCCAATATCACCTGCTTCGATGAAGTCGATCGGGTTCTGCTTGTTGGCAAACATTTTCATGATCCGGCTGATCCTTTCTTTTTTACCACTGCGTACGTTCAGGACATAAGATCCTGCGTCGAGGTGACCGGAATAAACCCGGAAGAACGCCAGGCGACCCACGAACGGATCGGTCATGATCTTGAACGCCAGGGCCGCAAACGGCGCCTTGGGATCAGCTTTACGGGTGATTTCCGCACCTGTATCAGGGTCTGTACCGATGGTATCAGGAATATCGAGCGGTGAAGGCAGGTAACGGCAAACCGCATCCAGTGCAGTCTGTACGCCTTTGTTCTTGAATGAAGAACCACACATCATCGGAACGATGCTCAGGTCAACAGTCGCCTTACGGATTGCTTCATGCATTTCATCCTCGGTGATCGTATTCGGATCGTCGAAGAATTTCTCCATCAGTTTGTCATCGTATTCGGCAACAGCCTCCACGAGGCTTGCACGCCATTCCTGGGCTTCTTCCACCATGTCAGCAGGGATGTCGATCTCATCGAAAGTCATACCTTCTGTTTCCATGTGCCAGATAATCCCTTTCATGCGGATCAGGTCAACCACACCGCGGAAATCATCTTCAGCGCCGATTGGCAGCTGCAGGGGTACCGCTTTGGAACCAAGCATTTCCTTCACCTGTTTTACCACGTTGAGGAAGTCGGCGCCGGAACGGTCCATTTTGTTTACGAAACCAATACGCGGCACACCATAACGGTTAGCCTGGCGCCACACGGTTTCAGACTGTGGTTCCACACCATCAACCGCCGAAAACAGGGCGATCAGGCCATCGAGTACACGCATGGAACGCTCTACCTCAACAGTAAAGTCCACGTGACCCGGGGTATCGATGATATTGAAAGAATATTTTTTGGTGTCTGCGAATTCCTTACCCTTGTCGGTCGGGAAGTTCCACTGGCAGCTTACGGCAGCGGAAGTGATCGTGATACCACGCTCCTTTTCCTGCTCCATCCAGTCGGTGGTAGCGGCACCATCGTGTACCTCACCAATCCGGTGGATCATGCCCGTGTAACGGAGAATACGCTCCGTAGTCGTGGTCTTGCCCGCATCAATGTGCGCCGCAATACCAAAGTTTCTTTGAAATTTCAAGTCTGCCATGACTAATTGATTTGAATTTTACTTTATGAAATCATTGTGTAATAAAGGCCGTAGTTCTGGTTGGTCACCGGGGTGACTGGCACCAGCAGCATTCGTAGTGGCCATCAGATGACCTCAAAACCCGGACCGGGCCTGCTGCTGGTAATATGTTAGATCAGACTCTCATAGATTGCCGCACCCATCGGTTTACCGGCATACCCCCGAAGGGCAGGCCACAGTTTTCGAATCACGGCGGCGCAAAAGTAACGAAAATATGGATAAAACGAACGGGGGAAACCCTGTGTCGTTTTTTTTGGTTTTTTGAGGTGTTCTCCGCAAGGGGGGGGCAGCTGCCAGGGTGATCGGGCTCCGCCGGACGGGGGTAAAGAATGCTGCTAAGAAGGTCGCTTAGGCCACCCGCCTAATGCCCTCACATCCCTGGCAGCCGCACCCCTTGCGGGTTTGAGACGTCACGCCCGGGATAAATGACTGCAGGTTTCCACCGTCCGTTTTATGGGGGGGGAATGAAGGAGGCAAGGCGGTATGGGTGGGGCGACGGCATTGGGGAAAATGGCGATCAGGACACGGGCCCGGCTCCCGTCTTTCCGGCGCAGCCGGGAAGGCAGAAATTACTGTCTGAGCCGGCACGCCCTCCCACCCCACACGAT
>SEAD01000171.1 GCA_004173355.1 Chitinophagaceae bacterium
AGACCCGGGTTTCTTTACCGCGAAAAACGCGCACAACCCGAAGACAGTGGCTGGCGCATCTTCACCGGTCTGGAATCCGAGGAATACAATGATAATCCCGATAATATCGGCATCTATAACCCCTCCACGATACTGGAGATTGATCCTTCACTTGCGGACATCCTGCTGAGTGGTGTGGGTTCGGTTTATGAGCGATCGGACGACGGCGATGAATGGGTGAAAGTGGGTGATTTTGAAATGGAGGATGATTACCTCGAAACACATCGCCTGACCGATCAATGGACCTTTGATATCAATCATCTTTTTGAACGTAGTATTGAAGACGATGGTACGCTGTTTTACACCACCGGGGACCGATCAGTCCGGCTGAATATCTGGGTCTCGGAAAAAGACCGGCAGGCGCTCCATGAGGAATACAGGGAAGTTATCAGCAGCCGCGGTGCCGATGAGCCGGAAGCCTTGGAAATCTTCGATTTTTCCGATGACGCCGTCGCCCGTCCTGGATACCTGATCCACGAAGAGTATGAGAGCCGGGAATACTATGTATTGTTTGGCTTCTCTTTGATTGATAAGGAGATCGTGATGGGTAGTTTTTATTTCGATGACGAGGACGACCTTGAATGGGCGAAGGATACCTGGAGGAGTATTGTGTTGAATGGGAAGGATCAACAGCAGTAGTTTTATCCGGCGCAGACCTGATTCTGCAGCAGGTAACCTGTGGAATTTCACCCTTCATGAATCACAGTAAAAAACCAAATGCGATACCTGCTGCCACTGGCTATCTGTATGGTTGCCATCGCCTGTAATCAAAAAATCACGCCGGCAAATGAATCCTCGCGGGAGATTGCCCCGCACGACACCTGCACCTGCCTTCCCGGATGGGAGGCCTTGGATTTCGTGACCGTATTCCAGCAGGACAAGTCCCGTTTTCCCACTCCTTTTTTCGACTCGGTTGTGCATTTTATCGGCACGAAGGGTTTTTTCAAACCCATTGATAAAAACGGTGCACCCGCATCGGTATCACAGGAAACGGAAGTTGATTTTCCCGTATATTATGATACCTGCGAGGGGACACGCCGGATCAATAAAAACTTTTTGTTGAGGAATATGAAAATGGCTGGCGTGACGTTTCATGGAAATCATATTGGAATGGGATTCGAAGAATGGAAGTTTGATAATAACCTTGACAGGGACAGTGCCATGCGAATCATCCGCACAGCAATGGCATACCCGGGAAATGAATTCATGTACGAAAAGCAGTATCGGGAATATATACTTGCAGAAAAAAGGGTACTGCTGGTGGAGACAGGCGCAGCCCATTCCGCAGATTATCCCATAAAATACAGGGCGCTGATTGAAAAGTTTGTTGCCGCTTACAAAGGGCCAATGGACTAACCATGAATACGCCTCGCACAAAGATTCGTTTATGCAAGCGAAAATTGAAACCATCTTCAGGGAGGTGTTGACGGATCTCGGTTCTGATGAAGCAACCGGGAATCAACTGTGGTCGGAACTTTCTTCAGCCTACACGGGACGCGCTCGATACTATCACAATCTCCATCACCTGGATCATCTTCTGGCGGAACTGCTTCCCCTGAAAGATATCCTGGCTGACTGGCAGTCGATTGTATTCGCAATCGCTTATCACGATATTATTTACAGCATCCGCAAATCGGATAACGAGGAAAGGAGTGCGGCGGTAGCGCAACTCCGGCTCAAAAAGGCGGGCTTCACCGATGTCAGGATTGCCCGGTGTGTATCGCACATCCTTTATACCAAAGGCCATGGGACAAGCCCTGATCCGGATGCCAATCTTTTTACAGATGGAGATTTGTCGGTTCTGGGATCAGCCCCGGCTAAGTACCAGGAATATGTAAAACAAATCCGTCGCGAGTACGGCCTTTACCCGTCGTTTGTCTATAACCCGGGAAGGATAAAGGTGCTTAGTCACTTCCTGGCGATGCCGCAGATTTTTAAAACGGATTTTTTCCGTGACCGATATGAATCACAGGCAAGGATCAACCTGCAATGGGAGCTTGGGGAATTAAAACCTGACAAACCGTAAAACAACACTATATGAAGAGGGCAACTTTACAAAAAGGACTCGCGCTTGCGAGTTCACTTACCCTTGTAATACTTTTCCTGTTGTGTTGGGAAAAAGGAGCAAAATGACAATGGACAATAGCCTGAACCTTAAACCAGGTCATTCGTATACTGTGGTCAAATCATTTACTGATTACGACCGGCTGATCCACCAGCCTGGTGAAACATGGATTTACCAAGGGACAAATTTCCTTCCCTATGAGGATGGGCTCACGCTGCATGTGAGTCTTGAAGGCCGTCCGATTGTATACCGGCTGCAATGGAGAGAGGAAGAGCAGGCCGCAATCATTGAGCATTTTTCTGATTACGTTAAGTTAACCTGAATGCGCTTATGCAAATGCCTTATAAGACCATCAAGCGAAAATTGCATTACCGGGAAACCTGCCAGAAGAATAATCAGACGGCAATTACCCATTACCACAAATCCAGAACAATGAAAACACTCACGCACTTCATATTCCTGATGTCTGTCATTTTGAGTTCCTGTGCCGGGCATGACTGTGCGAAGTCCGAAATAGCATTCGGCTTTATTGGTTTCACGCAGGCAGAAGCGGATACCATGATAGCCCGGAGATTTGCCAGGGATAACGGGTTTGGTTCTGCAATTGATACGTTCATTTATACCCCGGAAATTATCTCATACGGTCTGACCGGCGACACGCTTGAAATGACATCGGGCAGGGGTGACCGGCTATTCCTTTCCACTTCCTACGACTACGAATTTTTCATCCCCGCTACTGGTCAGGTTTTCCAAATCACCGATATGGTGGAGGAGCAAAAGTCCAAAGCCCGTAGTCTTTCGAACACCAAAGAACTGTGTGTGAATCCATTCGTCAGTTATGTCATCAACGGCCAGTTTGTTGATGCCAGTCAATCTTACAGCCGCATATTTTTGAGGAAGTAACCCCAATTTAATCGGCGAAAAACAAAGCCCATGCAAAAGGTAAACCTGCTTGAAAAATTTGACCAGTTTCATGACCACTGGTCGCCCAGGGTAGTTGGTGAATTAAACGGCCAGCATGTAAAACTGGTGAAATTTGCAGGACCATTCACCTGGCATTTCCATGAACACGAAGATGAATTGTTCCTCGTGGTAAAAGGCGTTTTCACTATGGAATTCCGGGATCACTCCGTTGAACTGAAAGAAGGGGAATTCCTCGTGGTTCCCAGGGGTGTTGAACACCGCCCGAATGCCCCGGAGGAAGTATTGGTATTGTTATTCGAACCGGCAGGTACACTGAATACCGGCAATGTGCAGGACGGATTTACAAAACAGCAGCTGGAAGAATTGTAAATTAGTTTATCGACGAAATCGGTTTTATTTATGGGCAAGTCTAATTTCTCTCTCCGGAGCCGTGTTGAAAGTTTTAAATACTCCTAAGCGGGATTAAAAGTCCTGCTTTTGGAAGAACACAACGCGCGCGTTCATATCGCCGCAGCAATCGGGGTCATCTGTGGTGGTTTTTACTTTGGCGTAAGCAGGCTGGAGTGGGTTGCGCTGGTTATTTCAATAGTTATCGTGATTGCCGCAGAGATCTTCAACACAGCGATTGAAGATATCGCCGACTTTATATCACCCGGACGGCATGAAAAGATTAAACGGATAAAGGACCTTGCTTCGGCCGGTGTGCTGGTTTGTGCGGCTGGTGCATTTGCAACGGGGCTGATTATTTTTCTCCCGAAACTTGTAATACTATGTGGAGAATAGCTTTCGTCATGCTGGCTGTCATCTGCCATCAGGACCAGCAGGTCACCAAAGTGATCGGCAGGGCAGAAAACCTAAAACAAGGAGCAATAGTTATTTCAAAATCGAATAATAAAGCCTACGAAGTAGATGGTCTCCGTTCCTGGGATTCGTCGTTGTTAAACAGGCAGGTTGAGGTAACCGGGATACTTGTCATTTATGAATATAAGCCAAGACCCGATGGAGAGGAAGCCCAGGAGGTGCATGCAGCTAGAAGGGTCCTGACAAAGCCAAAATGGATAAAGTTGAATAATCAGTCAGTGTTTTAATTCTAAAGCATCTCTCAAAAAAAACCCACCATCGCTCTCGCATTGGTGGGTGTTGGTGGCCTCGACAGGAATCGAACCTGTATCTGGAGCTTCGGAAACTCTTATACTATCCATTGTACTACGAGGCCGGTTACCGGTCATTTCCCCTCCAAAAATCAACCGGGAATGAGCCCGGGAGCATTGGTACTGAAGATTTTGACGGCAATGGCCAGCAAAATTACGCCAAAAAACTTTCTTACAGCAGTTAATCCGCCTGTTCCTAAAATTTTTGCGATATAATCGAGGGATTTAAGCACCGCGTAGATGATCACCAGGTTAAGGACAATCGCTATCAGCATGATATAAGTCGAATTATCGGGCTTCAGCGACATGATCGTAGTGAGGGTTCCCGAACCGGCTATCAGCGGAAACGCAATAGGGACAACGGTTGCGGACTTGATGTCCCCGTCGCCTTTAAAAAATTCGATCCCCAGCACCATCTCCAGCCCGAGGATAAAGATCACAATCGACCCACCCACGGCAAATGACCGGATATCCAGCCCCAGCAGGTTCAGGAACGGCTCCCCGATATAAAGGAAGAGGATCATCAGCGCTCCCGAAATCAGGGTGGACCGCAATTCCTTCATCCCGCCCATTTTCTGTTTCAGGGAAATGAGGATCGGCACGGACCCGATTATATCGATCACCGCAAAAAGGGTGAACGTGACGGTGAGAAGCTGTTTGAGATAGGTATCCATGCCGTTGGTTTTCACAAATGTACAGGTAAGCAATTTATTATACGGCACCTGCGGATTTACCTTTCCCCGTTAAGTGTTTTATTCCATCCAACTCCAATCCCGACATAATAATTCCTCGGTGGCGCGGCATTATAAAAACGATTGGCCGCTGCATTGATATCATTCCCGAGACTATACCGCTGGTCAAACAGGTTATCCGCCCCACCATATACATCCACACTCATACGCCTGATCCGCTTTTTCCACCCGATCCTTCCCCCCAGCAAGTCATATCCCTCGGCCACCGCTGTATTGGCGTCATTCAGGTAAATCTTCGAAGCGGTATACAATGTGGCATTCGCATAAAATCCATTCATCAGACGCAGGTCAGCCAGTAAGGAAAACGCCTGTTGCGGGACAGATGGAATTGTTTTACCCGAAAAATCATCACTCCCTTTCACGAAACTTCCATAACGGAAATGGGAGTAGGTGAATGCCGAACTCACCTGTAACCGGTCAACCAGCTTCCTCACGGCCGGATAATAATTATACTCTGCCTGCAATTCAAGTCCCTTCTGCTTCACGTTCCCCGCATTGGTGAAAAAATCAGCACCGGATATATCGCGACGCTGGACCAGCGCATCTTTCAGGTCAAAATAAAATCCCGTTGCTTCCACCCGTATCGCCTTCCCCAGCAAAAAATAACGCGCTGTCAATTCATAATTCCACCCATGCTCGGCCTCAAGTTCCGTGCTGATCACACCCGTTGATGGCAGCAGTTCGGCCACCGTAGGCGGCGAAAACCCACGGGCAACACTGGCCAGCAAATGCAAGTCTGCGTTGATATGTTTCATCACCGCAATCCTCGGTGCAATCTCATTATTGAACGATGTCTTTTGCTCCAGTACCGGATACCGGCTGAGCCGTTTGAACGCAATAATATTTTTGTTGAAACTTAGTCCGCCGGTGATAAACCAGCTGTTGTTAACCACCAGGTCGCCCTGAGCAAAAACAACGACCGCCCGGTTATCAATGTCATCATTGGTCTGAATCGTATCCGGCCGCCCGCCACGGTTATTCGACACCTGTGTATTGAAATACCCCTGCTGGAATTCCGCACCGGCATTCAGCGTAAGCACAGTCCTTCCAGTGTTATAATGATAGGCAAACGTGGTGCGTCCCCCGTATTGCGGTTCACTCCTCCGCTCATAGTTCCGGATCGCGGAATTCCTTACCTGCGAGTACGCTCCATATAAACTGATCGTATGGTCGAAGCTACCGGAGATCCGGTACCTGCTGGTAAAGCCAGCGGTCAGGTTTTTCTGGTAAATGGCGGCCGAAGCATTAACGGCACTCGGGAATCCACCACCAGCGGGCCTTGCGGCCTTCGGGTCAGCATCAAACTCCGCAGCATTCAGTGCGCCGGGTGTCTGGTACCAGAGGTCATTGTATAATATGGACGCAGTGATTTGCTGCCGGTCAGAGACTTTCAGGCTGGACTGCCACGAAACATTGTCCCGCCGCATGGCCGACTGCAAACGGTAACCATCGCTGGCATTATGCGCATAACTGAGCTGGTTCCTGTTGTCCCCGCTACCAAACTTTGCAGTAGCAAGGATATTCTGCAGGTTATAACTCCCGGTCAGGTAATCCACCGATACACCCGGCTGGAAGTTTTCAAAATTATTCAGCAGGATCAGCCCGCCGGTACCGGCACCATAGAGACTGGATGACGGTCCTTTAAAAACCTCAATACCTGAAAAATTATTAAAGGCAAACTGGTTGAAGTAAGTATTGCCACCCGGATCGGTAATCGGAATATCATTCCAGTACACTTTCACATTCCGCACACCAAAAGGCGACCGGAGCGAGGACCCGCGCATATTGATCCGATAGCTTCCGGGCGAACGTTCTTCCATCCGCACACCCGCAATGCTGTTCATCCCGTTGACCAGCGACATTTTATTATTCCGGTCAGCAATCCGTGAATCAAGGATATTGACCACGGCAGTACCGGCAAAGCGGTCGCGGTTCTGTTCAAAAGCACGGATGCGCACTTCATCCAGCAACACTGAACTATCCGTGCGCGAAGGCACAGTGTCCATGCGCTGGAAACCCGCGCCAGGCAGCACTTCGGTTGCCTGCGAGTAACCCGTATTTGCCAGTAAAATAAAAAGGGAAAACAGTGGTAAGTTCTTCATAAAGGGGTATTCGGTCCACCGGCAAGTTACCCCGTTTTCGCTATCTTCATCGAATGACTGCAAAGAATAAACTGGGGGTGTTCGACCTCACCATGATCGTGGTAAGCCTGGTGATCGGGATGGGTATTTTCCGCACACCCGCCAACGTTGCAGCCGCCTCACCAACCCCGTTCCTTTTTTACCTCTGCTGGATCATGGGTGGAGTGGTGGCACTCTGCGGGGCACTTACCTATGCGGAAATCGGGTCGAGACTGCCGGTTACGGGTGGGTATTACAAAGTGTTTTCCTACGCTTACCATCCTTCCATTGCCTTTGCCATCAACTGCCTCATACTCGTATCCAACGCAGCCTCCGGTTCGGGCGTGGCACTGATCGGCAGCGAATATATCTCCAGCGTGCTTTTCCCGGGTGAAACGGATACGGCCTTCCTGCTGAACGCACAGATCCTGATTGCACTCGGCGCAATAGCGATATTCTATCTCGTGAATATGCTTGGCCTGCGCATGAGTTCGCGTACCCAGAATGTATTAATGATCGTGAAGATCTGCCTCGTGCTGCTGCTCGTGACGCCGCTGTTCCTTGGCGATCATCATGCGGCTGCAACCGCAGCGGACGCTGTATCTCCCGTGACTCCCGCCTTCAGGGAATATCTCAAAGCCTTTGGTATCGGGCTGGTGGCAGTTAGTTTCACCTTTGGGGGTTACCAGCAATCGATCAATTTCGGTGCGGAAGTGGAACGACCCAACCGTAATATCCCACGCGGGATTTTTGGCGGGATCTTCCTGATCATCATCCTGTACATGCTGATCAACTATGCCTACGTCAATGTAATTGGTTTCGAGGAACTCAAAACTTCAAAGAATATCGCGGCGATCATGGCATCGAAGGTTTTTGGGGAAAATGCGGAACGGATCCTTTCTATCCTCCTGTTCCTGGGTGTGCTGGCCTATATCAATGCACTGCTGCTGAGTAACCCACGGGTGATGTACGCGATGGTGGACGACAAAATCCTGCCGCCGGCTTTCCAGAAACGGAATAAAAAAGGGGCACTCACTGTCGGTCTCACCGTATTCGCCGGGATCTCGGCATTCATTGTATTTTTTGCAAAGGAATTTGATACCCTGTTATCCTTTACCATTTTCCTCGACAGCTTCGGGATGGCGCTGTCCGCCGGGGCAATTTTCCTGCTGCGCAGGAGGACAAAACACCTGGATGACACCGGCATCTACAAAATGAAACTTTATCCGCTGCTGCCCATCATATTTATCGCGGCATACAGTTTTGTTGCGATCAGCCTGCTGATCACCCAGACCAGGCTGTCCCTGATCGGCCTCGGCGTAATGGCCGTGTTCATCGTCCTTTATTTCAGTATCAGCTCCGCCCGGAAACAACGCAAATAAACAGCTAAC
>SEAD01000299.1 GCA_004173355.1 Chitinophagaceae bacterium
GTATATTAACCATGGAATGTTGTTTCACTACCACCCGCCCCATATGGTCATAATCATAATAGGCCAGGTTGTAGGGGGTACCGTCATTGATCGTTTGCTGCAGCTGCCACACCTGGTCGTTGCCACCCTGGCCCAGGTTGCGCCTATAGGTCTTGTCCAGTTTGATATGGTTCAATGCGGCGTTGGCTCCCGGTACAGCTTGTGCTGCCGGGTTGTGGTGGTGCCCAACAGACTGATAGGGCATGCCCTGGAAGTAATACAGCTGGCTGTTGTAATCCGTACCGCCCTTCAGGTTGCCCGATACGGTCTGGATCACCCTGCCTTTGGCATCATAGTAGAAAGCGGTGTTGATCCATTGGTTTGCTGTGGGATTCGCAGGGTCAAGCACTTTCACTTTGGTTCCGGTCAGCATTCCTTTAGTAGCATTGCTATAGCCTGATGCCACAATGCTGGCATCACCGGCAGGAGGGGCCGGTATCCTGGTCCCGTCAAAGGTACCGGTTACCAGGCTGTAGGTATCATAGTAGCTGTAGGTGAGTAGCTCGCCATAGCTAATGGTAGCGGGATATAGCTCTGCGGTAGTTAAATCATTGTAATGTCCCACATAATGGGGCCAGGTTCCCGGAACAGCAGTGGCTGCCGCCGCTACCTTTACCTGAAGGGCTGTCCTGTTTTCGGATAAATTGGCCAGCCCGCTGATCGTTGGACGGTTCAGACCGTCATAAAAATTAAAGGCCCATTTGTTCTGCTGGCGCAGGTTGCCGTCCTGGCTCAGTACCAGCCGGTCACGGTTGTCGTAGACAAAGTATTCTGCTTCCTTTCCGGGAATCTTCTTCTCTATTGTACGGCCACGTTCATCGTAATGGTAGCCATAGCATAGCCCGGCCTGCTGCGCCGCATCAGGAACGGTCCAGCTGTAATGGTATTTTTTAAATCCGGGCAAAATGTTTGATGGTGACAGCTCTACAGTGAAGGTGCTCGCCACCGTCCCAGGAGGGAGCACCGCCCGCAGGCGGTTTAAGTTGTCATAAACATAAAAGGTATAATCGTAGTTGTCGGGGAACATATACTGCGGTGCACCGGCAGGATAATTACTGTTCACCAGCTTACGGGCCAGTACACGGGTGCAGATCAGCCGGCCCAGCTTATCTTTTACCGTTTCCCCTGTATTACCATCTTCATCGGTCGTGGCGGTGATATAAAGCTGGCCCTCGGCATAATTCCCTTGATAAAGGATGCCGCCCTCATAACGGTAGATGGGGAAAGCGCCAATGGCGATGATAGTTGGTACCGGGTTTTCAATAGTACCGGTGGCATAACTGGGCGATGTATTGGTCCGGTAATCAGTCTGAACACCTCGGCCGCTGCCTACCCAGCTTTTTCCGGGGGCCATTTCTTTGACAGGCCGGTTCAGGGGGGAGTTATCGAATTCCGTCTTGCTATAGGGTTCCTGGCCCTGGACAGCGGGATAGAAAGCTTCCAACCGCGCTTTGGGCAAATGGTCAAAATTACCGACCGACTGGTGGGCCGGGCGGGCATAAGGCAGGTAACTTATACTCTGTCTGCCTGCAACATCATAGACATATTGCTGAACGATATCATTACCATCAGCATGCCCTTTTTTGGCAACCGTCTGTAAGGGCCTGCCCAGACCGTCAAAGTACTCGGTCACTTGTCGGTGCTTAATGGTAGCATTAGCCACGGTTACGGGTTGGTCGGGAATGATCGTACGCACGTAGTTCAGCGGCATACCATAGGTCATGTTGTACAATAAGGGGTTAGCGCCTGCCGGGCTAACCGT
>SEAD01000172.1 GCA_004173355.1 Chitinophagaceae bacterium
AACAGGCTTTCTTCCGTATCGTCGAGGGTTCGTTCTTCAGTGGCAAATAACTGGCTGATCAGCCCGGCATTCATCAGCTGTTCCATATTGTATTTGGCCGAATCGATCGTACCAAAGTTGGAACTGATGGTCTGTCCCTGGATAGTGAGCTGGATTTCTTCATTGGAAATATCCTTACCCATGGATGCATAAAACTTATGCGTCTTGCCACCACCACGTGACGGGGGACCCCCACGGCCATCAAAGAAGATCACGTCAATCCCGAATTCCTTCGAGATCGCGGTCAGTTCTTTTTTTGCCTTATAAATACCCCAGTTCGCCATCAGGTATCCGCCATCTTTTGTCCCATCGGAAAAACCGACCATGATGGTCTGCCTGTCCTTCCGGCGTTTGAGATGCTCGCGGTACACCGGATGGCTGTATAATTTCCGCATGATCTCGCGGGCTTCTTCCAGGTCGGTGATCGTTTCAAACAATGGCACGATATCCACGCTTAATTCTTCCCTTTTCCATCCTGCGAGCTGGAACAGTCCATACACTTCAATCGCATTGAGTGCTGAATTGCACTGGCTGATCACAAAACGGTTGCACCCCTCCTCCCCGTTCACCTGCTGGATCTTCTTCATCTGGCCGATTACACGGAGCGTATCCTGTTGCACGGGATCTTCAAGCAGGGAAGCATCGGCTGTGCCATCCAGTGAACAAAGCAGGTCGATCTTCTCCTCTTCGCTGAGTCCATCGTAATCGGCAGGCAACACCGCGCCTGCTGCGGCAAGCGCATTCAGGGCCTTGCCATGCACCGAGCTCTCCTGGCGCACATCAAGCGTGGCGAAATGCAGGCCGAACAACTCGATCTTATTGATCATGTTGTTGACCATATGCAGGAACAGTCCATTGTGTTTGTAAATGATCGTCTCTTTCACACCTGCCAGCGTACCCAGCAGTTCAGCTTTCGTGAGTGTCATTTTATGACCGGGTACAAAAATACTGTCGTACAGCTTCTGCTCCAGTTCGACCAATACGGTATCCACGCCGGAGAATGTCAGCCTGCGGCGCAGGCGGCGGATATCAAAGTAATAACATTTGAGTACACTTGCACGCAGTGCGTCCGCCACCTGCGTGGTGATTTCTGCGGTGACAAAGGGATTGCCATCCCGGTCACCACCCGGCCAGAAACCCATGCGGATAATCTGGTTGTCGCCACTGACGGCCTGGGGGAACTGCGTCCGAAGTGCAGACAGGATCTGACCGGATGCGTTATAAAACACATTCTCGAGGAACCAGATCAGGCTGATGGCCTCGTCATAGGGCGTAGGTTTGTGTTTCTGCAGGAACGGTGTTTTACCAAGTTGCTGCAGGTATGAATTGATCAGGCTTGAATTGTTTTCTTTCAATGCCTTGGATAAATCGTTGATGATGCCCAGTACGGATCCGGGATAAAACTGGGTGGGATGTGCGGTCAGCACGAGCCGGATCGAGAAGTCCTTCAGCTTTTCCGCCAGCAGTTCTTCCTCATTCTCACGGATCACTTCCGACTCGAGGTGTTTCAATGTACCCACACCATTCAGGTCGTTTACCTGGTTGAACGCGGCATCTTCCAGCGCATCAAACAGTACGACCTGGCGTTCTACATACTGGACGAACCGGAACAACAGGTCTGTTTTTTCCTTTTCGTTGGTTAATGTAGTCTGTTTGGTGATAAACTCATCTATGATGCGGATCGGACTGAGGTTCTTTTTGTACCCTTCCTCGCAGTTGCTCGAGAGTAAGGACAAAAGGATTCCCGTCTTTTCAATACGATGAAAAGGAAGGGATGTAAAGAGACTGTTGTAAAGCTGGAACCGGATACCTACTTCTTCCCGGAACTGCTGCAATGACCTGTTCGATTGGGCGTCCATTAAATTGGAAATTTTGAAATTAAACCTATGAGAGGCAAGCAGTTGGCAGATGCCCAAATTAACCATTTTCATGCAGTCGGGAAAAAGTAATTTGGATCAGCGGTACTGGAGCATATGCTTCAGGATAGGTGCACATTTCTCCCGGCAGCAGGCATAGTAGTGGAGGTGTTTCCATTGCTGCGACTTCGGCGATCGGCCCCACCAGAATTCGGTCAGTGCCAGTGGCTGCAGTCCATGAAGAAACGCATATTGCAACAGTTTCGGACCTGCACATTCCCCGGCCCCTGCGGGTGGGTTTTTATACCCGGCTGCGGTAAACAATTCGATAAGACTCCTGCTGTCCCGGTTGCTGTTGAGGAAATGATAGCGGGAAAATAACTGCTGCTGCAGGTCATGGGAATGTTGTTTCCGTTGCAGGCGCAGCCGGAGAATTTCTTCATGGCTGCCTCCATTATCCATCAGCGTTTGCAGCTGCTGGGTGATCCGGGTAAGCTCCCGCATCCCGTTGTTCAGGAAACTGTTTTCGGTGAGCGAATCAAACACCGGCGGCACAAAACCCGGATGATGGTTTACATTCCCCATTTTCCCTGAAAAGCCCGCCAGGTAACCGATCTGGCGGGATGGCGCACGGACCACCAGCACCCCGAACATTTTCCCGATCACCATGCCGCCTTCATTTTCCCCAAGCCCAAAATTATGGTTGAAGTGGGCCGACTCCAGTTTTCCCTGGAGATCTGCGGCAGCCATTGCTGCCAGTGGATGGGGAATGATATCGAGCGGCACGGAGTCCGATTCACCGATTGCCACAAAGGCCAGTTGATCCGGCACCCGGGGATCGTCCGGACGGGCAGGCAGGTTATGGAGAAAGGATTCGTTATCGTACACTGGTATTTGCAGGGCACGAAGTTACGCCCGCTTACTATTTCGCAGTCATCCCCTGCGCCTTGCTGATGGTCTTTTCCAGGTTTTTCAGGAACTCCGCCAGTGGATGCGTCGGTGGCAGGTTCCCATTCTGGTATTGCCGGATGATGGGCAGGGTTTTGAAAACTACCAGGTACTCGTGCAGGTCGGCGAGCGTTTGTTGACCCGCTTCAATGCGCGACATGAGTTGCTGGTGCGGAGCAATGGTTGTTGCATAACGGCTGCTGTCCGCGTTGACCATGAGCAGCAGCTTTTCTTTCAGCACTGAATCACCGATTCTTCCCGCGTGTTCTTTTGCCGACTGGTAATAGGATTGGTTCTTACTATTGAAGTCGGAAAATGTTGCCGTCGAATCAGCCACCGACTCCTGCAGCAGCTCAAGCTGGTTTTCCAGTTCCCGGATCTCCGGGTCTGTTTTTTTTAATTCGGAGTAAAGCGCCATGACCATATCACTAACACTTCTTTTCCGGAGGGAATAGCTTTCTGAAGAACCGTTCTCTTCAAGTACCGCCGGAAGCGGGGGATTACCTGGCTGCGACTCACTGCCGGACCCGGCGGACCGTTTTTCATTACAGGCAGTTGCCAACAGGGCCGATAACAGAAGGAAGTAAATGTTCTTCATAAATTTTAATTGCTGCGAGATGTAGATTCCTCATGGATGAAAATCCACACATATAGAATTTAATTTTTTGTGAACAGCAGGGCTTTTGTTACCTATACCAGTGACCCGGGCGCAGGTACCGGATCCCCCTCTTGGTCTTAAACCTCGGCAAAACTTCATTACCCGCAGCGTCCATTACCTGGAAATGCAGATGGGGGAATGCAGTGTAGCCGGTATTTCCGGAGACACCGATAACCTGTCCCTGCCGGACGCTATCCCCCTCATTGACCTGCACACCATTGAAATCAAGGTGCCAGTAAAGCGAGCGGCTATGATCGCTGTGTTCGATGATGATATGGTTTCCTTCACTGAGGAACTCGTCTTTGAGACCCCCGTTATTGCTGTCCTCTTTCACCGCCACCACCACCCCATCACGCGCGGCACAGATCTTCGAGCCGGTTTTCATTTTGAAATCGAACGCGATTTCATTCCGGTGGCTCATTTTACTGTTGGCTCCCTGTATAAACAGGTACCTGCTCCCGGCTTTATAAGGCAGGGCATATACAAAACTGCTGTCGGGTTTGTAACGTCCCGACTTGCGGTCCCTGATTTCGGAGTCGGACAGCTGGGAAAACAAACTGGTGGATGACAGCAGTAGTGCTAAACAAAATATTCCGGAGTTAGACATAGTCAATCGTTTTATTGAGGTCCGTTATCTCTATCCTCTACGCCCAGGCATCCCGCAGGAAGCGCAGCCAGTTTCCATGCATAATATTTTTTATATCATCATGCGTATAGCCCCTGCGGAGCAAGATGTCCGGCACCTTCTGCAGGTCGGAAATTGTATCAATATCATAAGGACCCTGCTCTTTACCGAATGCGCCATCGAGGTCGGTACCCATTCCCACATGCAGGCTGTTCCCCGCGAGCTGGCAGATATGATCGAGATGGTCGGCCATTTTTTCCAGGTTACAGTCCATGGATTCCGGTGTGGAAATACCCCGCTGCCAGCCGGGTACCATCATCCATGCATCGAAAGCCATACCGATCACGGCTTCTTTCTGCAGTAATGTCCTGATCATATCATCACTGAACTGCCGGTTATGATCCACCAGCGCGCGGCAGTTATTGTGGCTGGCCCAGACCTTGCCGGAGAAATGACCCATCGCCTGCCAGAACGCATCATCACAGAGGTGCGTGGCATCAAGTATTATCAGCAGTTCTTCCATTTTGCGAAGCAATGCCAATCCCTGTGCATTCATTTTCCCGCTTGCATCGGTACCGTTGGCATACCGGCCCGGACCGTAATGCGCAGGACCGACCGCCCTCAACCCGTACTGCCATGCGGCTTCCAGGTGATCGATCGTCACCAGTGAATCCGCCCCTTCGAGACTCAGGATAAACCCAACAGGTTTCCTGTCGTTTACCGTACCATCATTCCACAAGTTGACATGCGCATCCAGTGCAGCACTGTCACGGATCATCACCATCTCCCCTGCCGCTTCCATCGCTTTGTACCAGGCAAGCTGGCCCTGCGTCTGCGCCCAGGCCTGTTCCGCTGAAAACCAGCCGGGCAGCGTGTTTCCGGGCGCCACATACCGCGCGATCTGCGTAGCCACCACCAGCCCGATATTCCCCTCGCGAAGCGCAGGCAATGATACGGTCCCTTTTGCCCGGTCGGGTTTATCACTCAATCCCTTTTCCCGGTCACGGATCTCCTGCACGGGTAACCGCAGGTCGCGGTTCCATTCCATGGCATTCATGCTGAGGTCGAGATGGGCGTCCACGATAAACATATCAGATCGTAATTTTTTTGTTCCGGGAAATGACTTTCCATGTACCGGAGATTGCCTGGTTGTTCACAACGCTTACTTCTTCATACATCGAGATGCTGGGACAGATGTGCACGGGCACTGCATAAAACACTGCACCGACCTCATATTTCTTCCCGGCGGGTAGTTGCACTACCATATGTTCTTCGCTATGTGACACGGGTACCGCATCGGGTTCGTTCAGGAAAAAAACACGTGGCAATGGATTCTCCGACGCCACCGATTTATGACCCAGGTCGATGCAGACCAATCCGTTTTCCAATACCGACACCACCCTTGTCAGGATAATCGCGGCAAATTCAAATGGCTCCTTTGGCATCATGGTTTTATATCCCTGATCCCAGAATACAAAAGTACCCGGACTGCTTTCCACATCCATTTCCCGGTACACGGGATAGGTAACGGAACCACCGGCTACAATCACCAGACCCGTTTCCCCGGCATCCCTGAGAGCGGCGGCGAGTACCTCTACTGCACTGAAACCCTTCAATGCCGTGCTACGGTTTTGTTCCGGATCCTTGTCGTGGATCTGTCCATCGTATGCATGAAGTCCGGCAAACGCGAGACCCTCCAGTGATTTTATTT
The DNA here is from genome assembly GCA_004173355.1 of Chitinophagaceae bacterium. Lineage (GTDB taxonomy): Bacteria > Bacteroidota > Bacteroidia > Chitinophagales > Chitinophagaceae > JBEVJC01. The sequence goes on from SEAD01000172.1 coordinate 5,838, forward strand.
TTTCATAAACCTCCCATGCTTTGTCCGGCGACACACCGGTACGGTTCATCCCGATGTTCAGGTCAATGTACACAGGCAACACCAGACCCGCGGCGACTGCTTTTTCGGAGAGTTCGTTCGCGATGGCGGGATTATCAACCAGGCAGCTGAACGCTGTGGATGGAAACTTTTTTACCAGGTGAAATAAACGATCCGCTTTCGGACCAACCGGCTGGTAGGCCAGCAATACATCCGGTGCATTGACCAGCCCCAGCATTTCCCCTTCGGCGATGGTGGCACATTTGAATTTGCGGATGCCATAGTCCAGCATGAGTTGGCAGACCTCAGCAATCTTGGAGGTCTTCACATGCGGGCGAAGCAGTTCCACACTTTTCGCAAGCGAAAGGCACTGGCGGATATTCTCCTCCACGCGCGACTGGTATACCAGCATTGCAGGTGAATCAATACGGCTGGTATCGTTTAGTTCAAACCATTGCATGATGGCGGGAATTAGATCAATTCAAAAATGGCTTCGATTTCCACGGGGATATTGTCGGGAAGCGAACCCATACCGACTGCACTGCGAACCCCTACACCGTTCTCGGTTCCCCATACTGAGGCAAAGAGCTCGCTGGCACCATTGATCACGTAGGGATGACGGGTGAAATCTGCCGTGCAGTTCACCATCCCTAACACTTTTATCACCCGTTTGATTTTGTCGAAGGACCCGATATTCTCACGGATCGTCGAGAGCATGGCGAGGCCCACCTGGCGCGCGGCAAGTTTGCCTGCCTCAATATCCATATCCTGCCCGATGCGGCCGATGATCAGCGATTTGTCCTCCTGAACTGTACCATGACCAGAGAGGTAAAGGTATTTGCCATCGACCAGGCAGGGCTTGTATACACCAAGTGGTGCCGGTGCGGGGGGAAGTGTAAGTTGCAGTGCTTCAAAGCGTTCATCAGCGGTCATGTGCGGGAGTTTTTGATTCCCTCAAAGATAACCGATAACTCAGAGCAAGTAAAAAATAGACCAGATCATACCGAGATTGAAACCTGCATGGCAGAGTATTGCACCGAGGATGGATCCGGAGCGTTGCCTGCAGGTGAAAAAGAGAAGGCTTACGAGGAACATGGAAGAAACCCAGATGAATGCGGGCAGGGGCAGAAAGCTCCAGCCGGTGTCGGTGTACACGATCCCGAAGTGCGAGAGATGGACCAATGCAAAGGCCGATGCGTCCACGATGGATGCTTTACGGTCACCGGCTGACCTGGCGAATGAAGAGTGCACCACGCCCCGGAAAAACAGTTCTTCGCCGACGGGGCTGAAGGTCATGCCGGTCAACGCGATGATGGCAAAAAAAAGCAGCTTATCATTTCCGCCCATGCCTGCTGGTATTTTGTAGGATCGCGCGATATACACGTACCAGTTTTCAATGGAGCTTCCGTAAAGGAACTCTCCGATGAAGAAGAGGCCGATGCTGAAGCCGAGCCCCGACAGCAATGCGATCAGCAGCCAGGGGCGGTTGGTTGCCCGTTTCCATCCGATCTCCCGTTGACCGTTGCGGTTAAGGAGTATAAAAGGGATGATGGCAGAGAGCAGCATCACGATGCCAATCACAGCATAGTTACCGCTGGTGTTTGCCTGTAATACAAGCACGAACCGCGACACGCAGACCAGCAGGATCAGGGCCAGACCAAGCTTCCAGCCGAAGGCCATGAAGCGGGACCAGTATTTCCGGAGATATTTATCGGGGACTGTTGCAGCACCGGACATTTCAGGCATTGGTAGTTTCAGGGATTGTTTTCGACCAGGGATTTGAGTCCGGCAAGTATTGGGTTTTCTTCGCCCTGCGGATCCTCCTGGATGGCACCGGGGCGGTTATCTTCCTGTACAATTTCCAGTCGCGTTGCCGCGCCTTCCTCGTGCAGGATGTAATTCATGATAAAATAAAATTCCGGTTTGTCCTCACGGCCGGGGCCTGGTGCATAGAGGCTGTAACGAAGGAGTTCACGGGGTATCACTTCAATTATTTCACCCCATTGCTCAAAAACCGTATCAATCCATTCCGTACGGAAACGAATGCTGCTACCGGGTTTCCAGTCGGTGATCACATCACTGCCGAATTGCCATTGTTTGACTGATGCGGGCTCGGTGATAGCTGTCCAGACCCGTGCAGCAGGGGCATTGATCAGGATGCTCGATATATTACGGGGCATTGTTGGTTGGTTTAGCGCGTTGTTTCTGCGTGTCGCTTGAATCGCTGCAACACGCGGCTGCAGAATTCCTCCTGTTCTTCCATTGAGGGGCGCGAGTCAGGCTGGAAGGTTTCACTTACTGAAGTTTCGTTGCCCCTTGCAATAAACGCAATCACTGACTGGCGGCGATCATCGGTTGTATATTCAAGGAGGAGGTTGGGAACCACTTTATCGTATTGGCCTTTGAAGTCGAATCCTTCCGAACCGTCAGACTTTTCCATACGATAGAAAAACTTACCTCCTTCAGTGGGATCGTTTTCGGCTACAGGGCAATGCCAGTCTTCAAAAGGCACATTCCATTTTTTGATTTCATCCGGATTATTCCATGCGTTCCAGCAATGTTCAACCGGTGCATGCACCAG
>SEAD01000300.1 GCA_004173355.1 Chitinophagaceae bacterium
GTGTAGGCCAGATACTCCGCAAGGCTAACTTCTGTAGCGTATACCGCTGACTGGGTGCCACCCAGGCCGATCCATACTTCTTTGTACAGCCTTGAAGGGTCGTTGTTCATGTTGATGGAAAGTACCTGCGCTTTTTCTTTGTCCGTAAGCCCCAGCATTGCCTGGATATCATCAAACTTTTTCATGTATTTGCGCTGGTCCAGGAGGATCTTGCAGTCGGAGTTGTTGATGATACTTTCCTTCACAATTGGGGACTGTATGATATCATCCACTTCTTGGGTGACCACGATGGCCTCCCCAAAGAACTTCCTTACCGTCTTAAACAAATATTTTAGATAATCCGCCATGCCTTCCTTGGCTATCGCTTTCCAGGCTTCTTCAATAAGGATCAGCTTGCGCTGCCCCTTAAGTCGGCGCATCTTATTGATGAATACTTCCATAATGATTATGGTCACGATAGGGAACAGTATCTTATGGTCTTTGATGGCATCGATCTCAAAAACGATAAACCGCTTATTGAGCAGATCCAGTTGTTTGTCGGAGTTGAGCAGGTAGTCGTATTCGCCACCTTTATAATAAGGTTCCAGTACATTCAGGAAATTGGCCAGGTCAAAGTCTTTCTCCCTGACCTTTTTTTCCTCCAGTACCTTTTGGTAATCCCCTTTTACATACTCGTAGAATCCGTTAAATGATGGATGCGCATCCTGTTGTTTGATCTGGTCGATGTAGCCGCTTACCGCATTGGACAGTGCCACTTCTTCCGCGCGCGTTGGTGGCTCATCATCCCGTTTCCACAGCGTCAGCACCAGCGTCTTGACACTTTCCCTTTTTTCAATGTCAAATACGCCGTCATCTGTATAGAAAGGGTTAAAAGCAATCGGGTTCGATTCCGTGTAGGTAAAATAAACACCGTCTTCGCCTTTCGTTTTGCCGTGGATGAGTTCGCACAATCCCTGATAGCTGTTACCGGTATCCACGAGTAGTACATGGGCACCCTGCTCGTAGTATTGCCGTACCATGTGGTTGGTAAAGAACGACTTCCCGCTGCCCGAAGGCCCCAAAATAAATTTGTTACGGTTCGTGATAATCCCGCGTTTCATGGGCAAATCGGAAATATCCAAATGGATCGGGTTGCCGGTCAGGCGGTCGGCCATCTTGAGCCCAAAGGGCGATGGCGAATCCCTGTAATTGGTCTCCTGGCTAAAAAAGCACAGTGCCGGTTCGATGAACGTATAGAAGCTCTCTTCACTGGGAAAATCACCAGCGTTCCCCGGGATTCCTGCCCAATACACGGTAGCCACGTCCGTGGTATTATGCCGTGGCTTGCATTCCATTAGAGCCAGTGCGCTTCCGGTGTCATTCTTCAGCTGCTTAAGTTCTGCCGGGTCGTCCGACCAGGCAACCACATTGAAATGGGCCCGGATGGATGACAGCCCAAACGAATGGGCTTCGTTCAAATACCGCTCGATCCATTCCTTGTTGATCTGGTTGCTGCGGCTGTACCGTGCCAGTGAATGCATGTTCTTTGCTGACTTCTCAAATTTCCGGAGGTTGGCATCGCTGTTGTCTAGGAACAAGTACTGATTTTAGATGTGGTTACAGCTGAGCAGCAATCCTACCGGTGCGGCAAAAGAGAGCCTGCAGTCGCTGCGGTCGGTGGACAGTTTTTCGTAACGGGTATCGGCAGACACGGTTGCCGGCAGGTCGTCCGTATCAGAAAGCGTATGCAGGCACAGCCTTTTGTTCCCGATACGGACTTCTTCACTACCCAGGGCGATATCCTGCAATGGCTCATCA
>SEAD01000173.1 GCA_004173355.1 Chitinophagaceae bacterium
CAGCACCGGCAGTTCCGGCTTCAGTGAAAGGCGCTCCGGTACCGCCACCACCACCACCAACACCACCGCCGCCGCCACCACCGCGGGTCCGTGGCGCCAATGCTAAACCAGCACCCGCCCCCAAACCCATTACCAATGCGGCTCCTGCGGTACCGCCCGCTCCGGGTATGCCGGTGGAGGTAACCGTTCCGGTAAGTATTAAAGTCGCCCCGTCACCCGAAATCCCGGTTGGTACAACCGCACCGGCCCCTCCAAAGGATCCAGGCGGGCAACGTGAGCAGATTATACAGGAGATGGTGAAAGATGGGATTATCCCTGATGCAGGATCGTCACTTTCTTTCAAACTGAGCAGCCATGAGTTTATCGTGAACGGCGTTAAACAACCCGTCGCAGTGTTTGAAAAGTACCGCGGCGAGTATGAAAAAGTTTACAGCAATTCCGAAGTGTATAAAAAAGAATACAAAGATTATCCTACGAAAGATAGAAAGAGCGAGTGGACATGGTCCTACAACTATGACACAAAAACCACCACGAACTAATATCCGGACCTTACCGGTTTCCCTGCCATTCACCCTGACGTTGCCACCACTGGTATAAATAAACCCGGCAATTCCATGTCCCGGTTTTATTTTCCAACGTCTCATTCCCTAAATAAAAATAATGAACCCAAAAATTGTTGCCTTCCTGGCGACCTGGCTGCTTATTGCCTCAACATCGCTGTATGCCCAGGAATTCCCGCTGAGTGGCCGGGTAAACCTGCCCGGTAACCAGCCTGCACCGGATGCAACGGTGATCCTTACCCGCACGGGTGACAGTGCAACACATGCCAATGCACTGACGGCAGCGGATGGCAGCTTTATTTTCCCGGTTCTCGCGCAGGGGATCTATACCCTCCAGGTGAGCATGACCGGATACCAGCTGTATCGCCGTGATTCAATCAGCGTGAATGGACCAACGACTGTACCGGTAATCATCCTGCAAATCACGGGTACCGAACTTGGTGCGGTAACAGTCAGTTCGCGCAAGCCGCTGGTTACCCGGAAGAATGACCGCAGCATCGTCAACGTGGATGCCATGATATCCGCAGCCGGCTCCACTGCTCTCGATGTACTGGAGAAATCACCGGGAGTGCAGGTAGACCAGAATGGTTCGGTCAGCCTCCAGGGCAAGTCGGGTGTTACGGTGTTTATAGATGATAAACCCACCTATCTGTCGGGGGAACAACTGGCAGCCTACCTGCGTTCATTGCCGGCGTCATCGATTGAGACAGTAGAACTAATGACTAACCCGCCAGCACGCTATGATGCGGCAGGCAATGGTGGCGTGATCAATATCCGGACAAAAAAAGTGAAACAGGGCGGTCTCAATGGTGGGATCAACCTCGCGCTCACACAGGGGCACCGTACGCGGTCCAACAACAGCTTCAACATCAATTACCGGAAGAACAGGATCGCGGTATTCGCCAACATCAGCCAGTCGTATAATAACAGTTTCACCGATCTTGATCTCTACCGCCGTTACCGCAACGCCGATGGAACAACCAAATCCTTCTTCGAACAAAACAGCTTTTTCAACCGCGAAGGCAATGCCGTCTCATACCGCACAGGTATTGATTTTTATAAAAATGAAAAAACAACCTGGGGTGTGGGACTCAATGGTACCGGCCGCCGCAACACCCAGCAGAATGACAATACCAGCAACCTGCTGGGGCCGTTACGCCAGGTAGACTCCGTAATCGTGGCCGATAACCACGACCGCATGCGGTTCAGCAATCTCGGGGCCAACCTCAACTACCGCCATGAGTTTGATAAATCAGGTCATGGGATCACAGCCGATGGGGACTATCTCCGGTACAGCAACCGCAACCAGCAGGAATACTACAACTATATTTTCAATCCCGATGGTACGCAACGGTATGATGATAAACTCACGGGTTACCTGCCCACGACCATAAATATATACACGCTGAAAACCGACTATACAAAGCCGCTTGGTACCGGCAAACGGGTTGAAGGCGGACTCAAAGGCAGTTTTACCCGCACCGATAACCTCGCTGACTACCGTATGACGGTCGATGGTATCACAGCATCGGATTATGACAAGAGCAATCATTTTATCTATGAGGAAAGTATCAGTGCGGCTTACCTCAATTTCAGCTGGGAGATGAAACGGCTCCAGCTGCAGGCCGGGCTGCGTGCGGAGCATACCATTTCAGATGGCAACCAGCTGGGCAACCCGGCAAAAGCCGATTCCAGTTTCCGCCGGGAATACACCAATCTTTTCCCAACGGTATTCATGACTTATAAACTCGATACCACCGACAAACACCAGCTTGCATTGCGTGGGGGGAGAAGGATCGACCGGCCGTACTACCAGGACCTGAACCCCTTCCTTTCGCCAATGGATAAATTCACGTATTACACCGGTAACCCGTTCCTGCAACCGGCATTCACCCAGGTATACGAACTCTCGCATATTTTTAAAAACAGGATCACCACCAGTATTTCGATGAGCCATACCCGCAACAGCGTGGCGGAGACCATCGAGATAAAAGAGGGTATTTATTACAGCCGCCCGGGTAATATCGGGAAAAGGGTCAACAAGACCATCTCGGTGAACGCGAACTTTGATCCGTACAAATGGCTCAACCTGTATGTGTATACCGAGCTCACCAATATGAAGGCAAAGAGCGCCTTTTATACCGGGGAGCTGAACACCAGCGGCACCTTCTGGTATATCGGACCCACTGCCCGTATCACCGCGTCAAAGGGATGGACAACTGAACTTTCCGGGAGTTACCGTACAAGGCTGGTGACTACCCAATTCCTGATGAAGAAGATCTGGGGAATGAATGTATCGGTACAAAAGAAATTTACCTCCAGGATCACCGGCAGGCTGGTATTAAGTGATGTGTTTTACACCCGCATCAATTACGGGATCATCAACAACCTTGAACTCGCCGAAGCAAGCTGGCGCAACAGGCAGGATTCGCGTAACGTCACGCTCAGCTTCAGTTACAGTTTCGGAAAAGCCTTTGCTGTGAAAAAGTACCAGGCCTCCGGAGCCGATGACGAGAAGAACCGTGTAAGGAATTGACCGGGTTTTGCTTTAACTTAGGCACCTGATTTCAGGACCAATAATCATTAAAGCAACAATTATGAGTCGTAAGTTACGTATGGGAATGATCGGGGGTGGTATCGATGGATTTATCGGCGCCGTGCACCGCCTGGCAGCCAATATGGATGGTAAAGTGGAAGTGGTATGTGGTGCGTTAAGTGTGCATCATGATGTGGCCCGCGAGAGTGGCCGTGCCATCTTCCTGAAGGAAGACCGCATCTACACTTCCTGGGAGGAAATGCTGGACAGGGAAAGTGAACTTCCGGAAGATGTGCGCATGGATTTCGTGAGCATCGTCACACCCAACTTCCTGCATTTTGCCCCGGCAATGAAAGCGCTGGAAAAAGGGTTCCATGTGGTGATCGAAAAACCAATCGCCGTGTCACTGGATGAGGCCCTGCAGCTGCAGAAAAAAACAGAAGAGACCGGCAGGACATTACTGCTGACACACGTATACACCGGATACCCGCTGGTAAAACATGCGAAACAACTGGTGAAAGACCAGGCCATCGGCAAGATCCGAAAGATAACCGTGGAATACCGCCAGGGATGGCTGAGCCGTCTCTCCGAACGCGAAGGCAATGCAGGTGCTGCATGGCGCACCGATCCAAAAAAAGCGGGCAAGAGCTCGGTAATGGGAGATATCGGTACCCACGCATTCAATCTCGCTGAATATATTTCCGGACTGCAGGTTGCGGAAGTCTGTGCCCACCTGACCACTGTCGTGGACGGACGCCTGCTGGATGATGACGGAACCGTGTTGCTGAAGTTTGACAACGGTGCATCCGGTGTGCTTATCGCCAGCCAGGTAATGGCAGGGGAGGAGAATAACATCATCATAAAAATTTACGGGGAAACCGGTGCACTTGAATGGCACCAGATGGATCCGAATACCCTCCTGCTCCGCTGGCAGGATAAACCAACCGAAGTGATCAAGGCCGGACAGCCCTACCTGAGCGCGATTGCAAAGGCAAATACCCGGACACCCGGCGGACATCCGGAAGGCTACCTCGAAGCGTTTGCCAATCTCTACCGCAATTTTGTACTGACCGTATCCGCCGAACTCGATGGCAAGTCCGTTGATACTTCCCTGGTCGAATTCCCTTCAGCGCTGGAAGGCGTGCGGGGTATGGCTTTTATCGATACCGTGGTCAAAAGCAACCAGGGTGAAGCCAAATGGGTTCCCTTTACAATCGGGTAACTACTGACTTATAAAAAAGCAAAGCCGGACATTGGAAAATGCCCGGCTTTTTTACGTGTATGAATGTCAGCTATGGAATAAAAAGTTTTCCGTTTTCCGTTTCCCTGCCATTGCTCACCTGTACCAGCAGCAGCCCGTGCAGCTGTCCCGGAAGTTCAACCGATAAGAGGCTGTTGTTTCCGTTTGACCTCGCCTGTCGCAGCAGTTGCCCGCCGGTAGTATACACTGCCACCTGCGTGGCCCCGCTGATGGCTGGTCGCACCAGCAAGGTATTACCCTGGCGGATCAGTGTAAGGTTCACGGGTTGTACCTGTGTAAGATCAACGGCAGCAACGGATGAATATACCTGCTGGCCGGAACGGTACACCAGTTTCAGCCGGTAGTATACGATCTGTCCCGCAAGCGGTGCAACAGCATCGGCATATTCGCGACGGTAATCTTCGGCATTGAAGGAAGGGGATGAACGATCGATTTCTTTGTAATCGGTTCCGTTTACCGATCGCTCAATCACTGATGAAACACCTGCCTCATCGGTGGCAACCCGGTAGTTGATCCGGGTTTCCTTACCCCGCAGCATTGCCCCGAAATTGAGGATCCTTGCAGGCAGGATGGTGCCAATCCCATTGATCTGGATATTTTCCATCACCAGCCGGCTCAGTGCACCCGAACTCAGGCTTGCATTGTATCCATAAATCCGGAAACGCCTGCCTGTTAACAGGCTGAGGAATGATGGACCGGGAGAAACGTTATAGGTCACCGCACCGGTGGTCAGTGTGCCCGAAGCAAGGTCCGATGTATAGCCATCGCTGTTGGAACGAAGCACCCAGTTGTTGGGTCCGCCACCGGCTGAACCGGTCGAACTCCTTCGCATGGTGATAGCCAGTGATGAAATATTCAGGGAGTTGCCCGAAAGTGGCGCTACACCAAATTCAAAATACCATGCGGGATCCAGACCACCGGCGGGCCACACACCCTCACCGTAAAACACGGAGGGATTGTACGCAGGACCAGTCACTGCCGGGGAAAATACCGCGGGGTAAAGACTATTGTATGCCCCTGCAGTTCCATTATTGTTTCCGTTGAATCCCCAGATCGCTAAAGCCTGCGCCTGGCCTGGGTTGACACTCCCCAGCAGGAAGCTGAGCAGCAGGGCTGGCAAAATCGCCCTCGCGCCTTTATTACGCAGGGTTTTTCCGAATACAGCCGATAGATGGTTTTTCATGTAGATGGTTAATTGGATATCATAAATGTAAACACTTAGAATGGTAAGTGCAATACCCCTAGGTAAAATACCCGGCTCCCAAACATCCCCGGCGGGAACAAACCGCCCGGCTGTTCGATGTATTTACATTGATTGTCAGGAAACAGCGGGCGCTGTCGTAAAATTCCGACGGATGCAAAAATTCCGTTTCCCGTGCCTGGCGGCTTATCAATCCATTTTTCGTTATTTTCGGTTCAACTGACTGATTATGCGAAAACTAAAACTGTTCCTCCCTTTTCTCTTCATGATGATCTCCCTTCCCGCTGCGATGCAGGCCCAGCGTGCCCTGCGCCCGGGCGATATTTATAAAATGAAGGCTATCCGTTCCGCTGTCATTTCACCCGATGGCAAATGGGTCCTGTACAACATCAGCAGCACCGACTCAGCAAAAGACCGATCCTCCTCGGATTTATGGATGAGCAGCTGGGATGGGAAGGAAACCATCCAGCTAACCAGCAGCCCCGATTCGGAATCCGATCCGCAATGGAGTCCGGATGGAAAATACATCTCCTTTATCTCGTCCCGGGAAACGGGTAAATCGCAGGTCTGGCTGCTTGACCGCCGGGGCGGGGAAGGCATCCGCCTTACCGATGAAAAGATGGGGGTCAACGCTCATATCTGGAGCCCGGATTCAAAAAAATTGTTACTCTCCGAAACGGATCCGGCTGATACCGCATCGGGCAAGCGCTCCCCATACGTGATCAACCGTTACCAGTTCAAACAGGACGTGCAGGGTTACAAATACGACACACGGTACACCCATCTCTATCTCTTTGACGTGGCTGCAAAAAAGACCGATACACTCACTTCGGGAGCCTTTAATGAATCAGGTGCACAATGGAGTCCGGATTCAAAACAAATAGTATTTGCCAGCAACCGCACAGCAGATCCTGACCGCAACCGCAACACCGACCTGTATTTGATGGAAGCCAGGGCCAATGCGCCGGTGAAACAACTGACCACCTGGCCGGGTTCGGATAACGGACCCAGATGGAGCCCCGATGGTAAATCCATCGCGTATGTGCGCAGCAGCTCGGATGCCGATGCCGAAAACTATGAGCAGGGTGTGTTATGTATTATCCCTGCCGCTGGTGGTGAGCCGGTATTGCTTTCAAAAGAACTCGACCGCCCCATCGGTTCCTGGTCATGGAAAAAAGACAGCAGGTCAATCGGTGTAGTAATACAGGATGATGCCCGCAGTTATGCGGGTGTGTACGACCTTAAAAAAAATACGGTATCCAGGATTTCCGAAGGTGACCGCTCATACGGTTCCATCGATGCCAGCCCTTCGGGTGCATGGCTACTCTCGGTATCAGAATGGAACGTGCCATCGGAATTGTATACGCTCACGGGCGACAAACTCCAGCGGCTGACAAACATCCAGAAAGCGGTAACCGACTCCATCAGTTTCGGTGCCGTGGAAAAATACACCTCCACCAGCAGCGATGGTACGCTGGTATCGGGTACACTTATTTTCCCTCTGGGAAAAGGACGTACCAATCTTCCGCTGGTCCTGAATATTCACGGCGGACCGGTGTCACAGAATGAAATCGGTTTTGACATCGGCAGCCAGATGCTGGCCGCGCAGGGTTACCTCGTGGCCACGGTAAATTACCGGGGCAGCAGCGGCCGTGGATGGACATTTTCAAAATCGATCTCGGGCGACTGGGGTAATCTGGAGGTCATCGATATCCTCGGTGCCGTTGACCACCTCGTGGCGAAAGGGTTTGCAGATTCCACCCGGCTTGGGATCTATGGATGGAGTTATGGCGGTATCCTGACAGACTATGTCATTGCCAGCACCAAACGTTTCAAAGCCGCAAGCAGCGGGGCGGGTGTGGCAGCACCCCTTTCACTCTACGGCGTTGACCAGTAGATTTCACAATACGATAATGAACTGGGCAAACCATGGGAAGGGAAAAATATAGACCGCTACCTGAAGCTCTCGTATCCGCTGCTGCATGCAGACCGCATTACCACACCGACTTTATTTATGGGTGGGGAAAAGGACTTCAATGTGCCGATTGCCGGCAGCGAACAGATGTACCAGGCACTGCGTTCAATGAATATCCCAACCGAGCTGATTGTGTATCCCGGCCAGTTCCATGGCATCAGCCAGCCGAGCTTTATCAAAGACCGGTATGAACGTTATATCAGCTGGTTTGGCAAATACATCCCCAAATGATCAGGACTCATAACTGAGACCTGCAAATGTTCCCTGCGGGTAAAAGAAAGGGGTGAAGTCCCCTTCGGCCAGACTGGTATGCACCGTCACGTAATTGCCATTCACGTCTTCAAAAAGATTGGCGATGGCTGTGTCAGCCGCATCACGCCCAACCGCAATTTTTACAAGACCGTTGATGGGAGCCAGCCTGGTGGCATCAAAGATTATCCATCGTCCGTTGATATAGGCTTCATAACAGGCATGGAAGTCCTGTGGCTGCAGCTGGTAGGCATACGCTGCACAGTAACGCGCAGGGATGGTGAGTGCGCGGCAGAGCGCAATGCCGAGGTGTGCGAAATCACGGCAGACACCCGCCTGCTGGGTTACAGTATCATAGGCTGAAGTTTCCGAATTGGTTGAACCACTCAGGTATTCCACATTGTTGTAGATCCAGTCATTGATGGCCATCACTTTTTCAAAATCATTTCCCGTGACGCCAAACATCCGGTTCGCGAGACGGTACAGTTTGTCCGACTGGCAGAAGCGGCTGGGATTCAGGTAACGCAATGCCGCAGGGGGAAGTTCCCAGGCACCCTGTTTTGGCGTGTTACTGCAATCGACCATATCGTAACTGGTCGATATGGTGGCGGTGTACTGGCA
>SEAD01000043.1 GCA_004173355.1 Chitinophagaceae bacterium
TCGTATACCGGAACCATTCATCCGAACGCGGAACCAGCCGTTTCCTGAAAGTAAAATTTGATGGCGGCCCCAAAAACAAGCTTGGTATCGGCGCAAGGATTACGGTGTATGCCGGCAACCGGATCATCGTCAATGAAAACATGCCCTGCCGTGGCTTCCAGAGTGCAACCGAATCCTCCCTGACCATCGGGGTAGACACGGTGAGCCAGCTGGACAGCATCGTAATCCGCTGGCCAAATCTTAAAACCCAGTTGATCAGCGGTGTAAAAACCAACAAAACCATCACGGTGAAAATTGCAGATGCTACGCGGGATTTTATTCCTTCCCAGACACCAATTCCCCTGATGGAAAACAATACCGCCCGTGTTTTTACAACACCCGCTATACATACCGAAAACAGTTTCACCGATTTCGACCGGGAAAAATTAATCCCGCGTATGATCTCCACCGAAGGCCCCAGGCTGGCCGCTGCCGATATCAATGGTGACGGCTTAACGGATTTTTTGCTGGGTAACGGGGCCGGGGATGCAGCAAAACTTTTCGTGCAGTTACCCGACGGTACATTTATACCACATGTGTCGCCGGCGCTTGAACGCGACAAACAATCCGAAACAATCGGTGCGCAGTTCTTTGATGCCGATGCTGACGGCGATAACGACCTGGTAATGGTATCGGGGGGTAATGAACTAGCCGCCGGTGATCTCCAACTCCTCGCACGGCTCTATCTCAACGACGGTATAGGTAACTTCACCCGCGCATTTAAAGGCTGGCCCATGTTGTCAGTCAACGCATCCTGTGTGCAGGTAGCTGATATCAATGCTGACAAACTCCCCGATCTTTTTATTGGTGCACGATCAGTGCCCGGTACCTATGGTGTGAAACCCTCCAGTGTGCTCCTGCTGAATAAAGGCGCGGGCAATTTTTTGGATGTGACGGCGGAAGTTGCGCCAGCCCTGCACCAGCTGGGTATGGTAACTACGGCGGCCTGGGAACGTTTCGGGGACGACCAGTTACCATCGCTGGTGGTTGCCGGTGACTGGATGCCGGTCAGTTTCTTCCAGTACCGCAAAGGGCAGCTGGTCAAAACAAAAGAAATTGAAAATTCTTCCGGCTGGTGGAACAGCCTCGCCGTGGCAGACCTGAACGGCGATGGACTCAACGACCTAATAGTGGGCAACCGCGGTGAAAACTCCAGGATCAGGGCCGATGGAAAACATCCGGCACGGCTGTTCGTGGACGATTTTGATAAAAATGGACAGGTCGAATGTGTACCCGCATACTACAAAGCCGACGGAATTTCCTATCCCTTCAACCTGCGCAACGACCTGATGGCACAGATGCCCATTATGAAAAAGAAATTCCTGTACTATAGCAGCTATGCGGGTAAATCCATCGATGAGGTGCTGACACCCGCGCAGCGGGAGTCAGCGAGCGTAATGGAAGTAAAGGAAACACGTTCGATGCTTTATTATGGAAAAAAGGGGGGAGGCTTTGATCCGTTGCCATTACCCGTGGAGGCACAGCTCGCACCCGTGTTTGCCATTGCTGTAACGGACATCAACAGGGATGGTAAACCCGATCTTGTATTGGGAGGCAACCTGTATGGATTGAAACCAGAGACCGGTAGGTATGATGCCAGTGAAACGGGCACATTTATCAATACCGGCAGAAATGGATTCAGCTACATAGGGTATCGTCAAAGCGGAATCCGCGCCCGTGGCGAAATCCGCGATATCCGCGAAATCAAAACCAGTGGTGGTTATATCCTCATGGTGGCCGTCAACAACGCCCCTGTGCAGGTTTTTACAAAAAAACAATGAAACGTTTCTGCTGTTATTTTTGGTTGTTACTGATACTGGTTTCCTGCTCGCCAGGTAAACAGTCCCCGCTGTTTGAATTACTCGAACCCTCGGTTACGGGTATAAGTTTCAGGAATGATCCGTTGTCGCGCGATTCGCTGAATTTTCTCGACTATCTCTACTATTACAACGGAGGGGGTGTGGCTGCGGGTGATCTTGATAATGACGGATTACCGGAATTATTTTTCACGGCCAATACTACCGGGGGAAATAAACTCTATTCCAATAAGGGCGGTTTCCGTTTTGAAGATATCACGGCAAAGGCAGGGGTATCGGGTACCGGCGACTGGAGCACGGGTGTGACCATGGCGGATGTAAATGCCGACGGATGGCTGGATATTTATGTCTGTGTGGTCAGTGGCAAACTGGGACTGGAGGGCCGCAACCAGCTTTATATAAATAACCAGGATGGGACGTTTACTGAATCCGCTGCGGCGTACGGACTGGATATCCAGGCATACTCCACGCAGGCGGCTTTTTTTGACTACGACCATGACGGTGACCTCGACTGCTACCTGCTTACACAATCATCACATTCGGTGGATATGTACCGCGATACCAGTCTCCGCCGCGTCAGCGGTGGGCCCGCTGCGGATCGCCTGCTCCGGAATGACCGCGGGCATTTCATGGACGTAAGCGACGAAGCCGGCATCTATCACAGCGTGCTGGGTTACGGTCTCGGTCTCGCCATTGCCGATATCAACAACGACGGATGGGATGATATTTATATCGGAAATGATTTCCATGAAAATGATTACTACTACGTCAACCAGGGCGATGGACGTTTCACAGAAAGCGGTGCAAAAGTGTTCGGACATTATTCCCGGTTCAGTATGGGAAACGATATAGCGGATTACAACAACGATGGCTACCCGGATATTTTTACCGCGGATATGCTGCCTGCTGAAGAGAAATACCTAAAGACTTACAGTGGTGGCGATGCCCTCGATATTTACCGCTACACCATTGAACGTAACGGCTTCCAGCACCAGTACTCCCGCAACGCGCTGCAGCGTAACCTGGGTGATGGCCGGTCGTTCAGTGAGGTGGCCTTGCTGGAAGGAGTGGCTGCTACCGACTGGAGCTGGAGCCCGCTGCTGGCGGATTTCAATAACGATGGTTACAAGGACCTTTTTGTTTCAAATGGAATCGTGAAACGACCCGTTGACCTGGATTATGTAAAATACCTGTCGTCATCACTGGTGCGGAAAGGACTGTCCGGCTCATCCACACTCGATAGCCAGGCACTTGCTGAAATGCCCGATGGCAAAGTCCACAATTATATTTTTGAAGGAAGCCCTTCGGGAAAATTTGCCGATCGATCGGCTGAATGGGGCTTTGGAAAAGAAGGATACTCCAATGGGGCATTGTATGCAGACCTTGATGGGGATGGGCAGCTGGACCTGGTGACCAATAACACAGGTGAACCCGCAGGCATCTGGAAAAACAACAATAAAAACGGGCACTGGCTCCGGCTGAAAATTGAGGGGGACAGTCTCAATCCATTTTCCATCGGCGCAAAGGTCTGGGTGTACCAGCGGGGAAAGCTGCTGTACCAGCAACTGCAGTCCACACGCGGCTTCCAGTCATCCGTTGAGCCCCTGCTGCATTTCGGTACAGGTGATGCGGGGATTGACAGCATCCGGATCAGCTGGCCCGATTTCTCTACGGTGTTGCTGGTAAACCAGCCAGTGGATACCCTGCTCCGCATCCGCTACGATGCCGCTGTGAAATATCAATACCCGGCAGCACCCTTGCCAATACTTCGCGAGGTGACTGATGGGATGGGTATCCGTTGGGCGCACCATGAAAATGAATACAATGATTTTAACAGCCACCGGCTGATGCCGCATATGTTATCCACCCGCGGTCCGGCGATGGCCGTTGCCGACCTGAATGGGGACGGGCTGGATGATCTGTATGTATGTGGTGCATCCGGCCAGAAAGGGGTTTTCCTTTTCCAGCTACCCGATGGCAGGTTCCGCGAAATGGAAGGCCTGACAAACACTCCCACGGAGGAAACGGCTGCCGTATTCTTTGATGCGGACGGGGATGGTGATATGGATCTGTTCGTAACCGGTGGTGGCAATGAACGAAGCACCAGGGATCCGGCACTGGCTGATCATTTATATCTCAATGATGGAAAGGGCGGGTTTACGGAGAAAACTTTTCCGCTGCTTCCTGCCAGCAAGAGCACAGTATCGGCTGCTGATGTGGATGGGGATGGTGATACCGACCTGTTCATTGGTGTGATGGCTGCTTCGGCCGATTTCGGGAACCTGCATGAGTCGTGGATAGTGCTCAATGACGGGAAGGGCAATTTTTCAAAGGCGCCGGAATCGTTGATAGACCTTCGTTTGCCGGGTATGGTTACCGTATCTGCCTTTGCCGATGTCAACAGGGATGGATTACCGGATCTAGTGCTTGCAGGGGAATGGATGCCGGTGCAGGTCTGGATCAACCAGCGCGGTCATTTTTCAAAAAATGAAATCGCCGGGTCATCCGGTCTCTGGCAATCCATCACGGTTGCCGATATTGACGGGGATGGCCATCCAGACCTGCTCGCGGGAAACTATGGGCTGAACTCGAAGCTCCATGCAGACGCGGATAACCCCATGAAATTGTATGTAAAGGATTTTGATAAAAACGGGCAACCCGAGCAGGTGCTTACCTGTACGGTTGCGGGAAAGGAATATACGTTCCTGGGCAAGGATGAACTGGAAGTGCAGTTGCCGGTGATGAAAAAGACATTTCTCCGTTACCGGGATTTTGCGGGGAAAACAGTGCAGGAAGTATTTGGCGGGCAACTCGGTGATGCTTCGGTTTTTGAAGCTGCTAACCTGTCATCGGGGATTTTCCATAATGATGGTAAAGGCAACTTTAGTTTTAAACCACTGCCGGCAGAGGCCCAGTATTCACCACTGTTTTCAATACTACCTGTGGATATCAATACGGATGGCCGTACCGACCTGGTCACGGCGGGTAATTTCTCCGGAGTGACACCTTACGAAGGACGGTATGATGCGAATACAGGGTTCATTTTCCTTGCCGGTAAAGAAGGGTTTGATTTCCTGTCGCCGGTACAATCAGGTTTTATGAATCCGGGAGAGAGCCGTTCGGTGAAAAAGATAAAAACGTCAAAGGGGTGGTTGTTCGTTGTGGCGCATAACAACGGAATGTTGAAGTTTTTCCGTCAGTAAACCGGAAACACCAGTTCCACTTCATCATCCGGATGTTGCGGAAGCTGTGAAGGTTCGATGGCATATTTCTCCATCTCCTGCGCCACTTTCTGCAGGCCCTGGTCATTGGCATACCTGTTCATTGCGGTATAGAGTTCCTTCAGTTTTCCGATTTTACTTTTTCCAACCAGCACCCGTCCGGAGGAGGGGAGTCGCAGGTAATCGACATCCTTTGCAGGCAGGCCCGGACTGTCAACGGGTACACCCAGGGCAAACTCTGTTTTGCGCGGACTCACCGGATTGGAGGTCACATAATACCAGGGTTTAACACCCTGTGGGTGGAGCCTTGTGATATACGAGGCCAGCGAATCATAAAGGACCTGGAGCGTAAACTGCCTGCTGCTGTCGGCACCCGAGCGCCGGCTGGTCAGGATGATTGAATCGACCACTGGTGTCAGTTCGATCCGGAATCCATACCGGAGTGCCGGATCTTCGAGGGTGGATTTCAGGTTGAGCAAACCGAGCTTCAGGTTATCCCTGCCCGTAAAAAAATTTGCAATCCGTTTGTACCAGGGCATCCGTTCTGCCCACAGGATTTCTGTTTCCTTTTCATTCGGCAGGGGGATAGCGGAGATTGTCTGCAGCAGGGTGCTGGTGCCCTTCTCTTCCGTAACAGCCACCACGGAGGGGGACACCGGACGCAGCGAGAGTTCGCGTCCGGACCCATCGGCCAGGATGGAGCGGCCCTTTGCCGTATCAGCAGCGGGGCGGATCACTCCATCCTGGAAACCGGGGTACCAGGACCTGTAATTCCGGATATTGTTCAGTTGCACGGAAACCTCGTAGTAACCCGCATTCACGCGGATCGTCCGTTCTACTGTAGTGCCGGTCTGTGCCCCGAATACCAGCAGTATAATGACTGCGATAACAATAGCCAGTCTTACGGTCGTTTTCTTTTTCATCCCTGTATCTTATCTCATGAAGGACATGATGCCTTCCAGTTCTTCTTCATCAGGTAAATAAACGTTGCCGAAATCACTTACGTTCGGATTGGCAAATGTCATCGGGTTTGCCGTTGCTTTGCGCACGGAACCATGGTATTCCTTCGCACCCGATTCCTCCATCAGTTGTTTGATGTTGGAGGCGCGGATCCCCGCACCCGGCATGATGATGATGCGGTCCCCGGCAGCCTTTACCAGTTCACCCAGCACTTTCCCTGCTTCCGGTGCACCCGTGGCCTGGCCGGAGGTGAGGATCCTTTCACAACCTGTGCTGATGATATCTTCCAGGGCCTGGTACATATCCGGCGTAGCGTCAAATGCACGGTTGCAGGTAACACCCATCGGGTAAGCGAGGTCCACAAATTCTTTCAGCAGGTCGGTATCGATGGTGCCATCGATATTCTGCACGCCGATGGAAATACCATCACATTTCAATTCCTTGCAGGTCCTGATATCGGCACGCAGGATTTCCTTCTCGTTCTCATCATAGAAGTAGTTACCCGAACGCGGCCGGAGGATCGGATAAAGTTTGATTGATACTTTTTCCCTTGTCTGCCTGATATGTCCGTAGCTGGGGGTTGTGCCGCCCTCAATGGGGTTGTCACAGAGTTCAACACGATAGGCGCCATGTTTTTCGGCGATGATGCAGGACAGGATGTTAAAGGAGCAGACCTCGAGGATTGCTTTTGCGCTCATAATAATTAATAAATGCTTTTTGAATTGTATACTTTGTCTTCCTTGTTTGATTTTACCGCAAAGGTGAATCCTTTCTGCAGGCAGTAAGCGCCATATTCGCCCTGTTTGTTGAGCGCGAGGAAACCTACCTGTACTTCCTTAGCCTTGGCCGGGCTGCGGCGGATGATCCGTTCAACGGCATCCTTACAGGCCTGTTCGGGTTTTGCGCCCTGGCGCATCAGTTCCACGATCAGGTGCGAACCCACAATGCGGATCACTTCCTCACCGACGCCGGTAGCGGTTGCGCCACCCACTTCATTGTCTACATAAAGTCCGGCACCGATCACCGGTGAGTCGCCCACACGTCCCTGCATTTTATAGGCAAGTCCGCTGGTGGTACATGCCCCGCTCATCATACCCCTGGCATCGATGGCGAGCATCCCGATGGTATCATGGTTATCCTTCCCGCCGGGCATGGGGTCGGTGGTTTTATCATAGAGGCGGTTTTCGATATTTGCCTCCGGATTGTATTTCGCTTTTTTCAGCCATTCCCTCCAGGCTTTTTCAGATTCGGGTGTGAGCAGGTTTTCTTTTTTGAAACCGTTGGCCAGTGCAAATTTCAGCGCACCCTCGCCGGTCAGGATCACGTGTGGTGTTTTCTCCATCACCTTCCGTGCAACCGAGATGGGGTGTTTGATAAATTCAAGACACATCACCGATCCGCAGTTGTAGTACTCATCCATGATACAGGCATCGAGGGTCACACGGCCATCCCGGTCAGGTAACCCGCCATAACCCACGCTCTGGTTTTTCACATCTGATTCGGGTACCCACACACCCTGTTCAACCGCATCGAGTGAGCGGCCGTTGGCGGCAAGTACTTTCCATGCGTCGGCATTCGCCGCCTGTCCGAAATCCCAGGTGGAAATAACAATCGGGTGGGTTGGTTTTGCTGTTTGGGTGGGTACGGAAGCAGAACCGGCGAACAATTGTTCACCGGTTAAGATTGCCGCAGATCCAGCCAAAGAATGTTGAAGGAACTTTCTTCTGGTAGACATACAAAAATTTAGTTAACAGGAATATTCAGTTCAATGATCTTTTTACCCGGGATGGTTTCCTTACCACCTGCGGTTGTCCAGTTTTCCTTGTGGACCACCACATTTTCCGGCAGAGTGACGTTATCGAGGAAAGTTAATTTTAATTTTCCAGCATCACCGGCTGAATTCACTGCAAATTCAAAATTTATCCGGCCAAATGGTGTTGCGATCCCGTTCAGTTTTGTGGTATTGCCAGCCTGTGCCCATTGGCGTGGGAATGCCTCCAGCAGGTGCAGGTCCTTTCCACGATCCAGCTGGATCATGTGTACCACCATGCGGATGAATTCTGCGCTGGCCCAGTTGTGCGGCATATCACCCACTTCGTCCGATCCTTTTCCAACCGGTTTCTGTTCCTCCCTCCATACCATGGTCGGGGAAGAATGGTTGGCAAAATCATAGAGCAGTTGCGGGATCCCTTGCGTTTTGCCGAGCCATTGCATGGCATGTCCGTAAAAGGAACTGAAATAACTCCACAATCCGCCGGTCATCCAGCCGGTGCTGATCACTTCGCCTTCCACCAGGTGGTCGCCGAGCATGTCCACCGTCTGTTCCGCCCATTTATGCAGCTCCGGCGTTTCGTCAAACAGCTGGCCCGGATACACCGATTGTGCAAAGGCCCACTGTCCGCGTTGTGCTTCATGGTTCTGTTCATTATTGATCATTACCGGCAGGTAAGTATTCCCTTTTTCATCCTGGCGGATATCCTTCCGGGCCTTGTTTATAAAAAAGGCCAGCCAGTTTTTATAATCGGCTTCCCAGGTAGCCGCCTGTTCGGTTTTGCCCAGCCATTTTGCCGCATTGACTGCCCATTTTATCCCGCTGAGACAATACTCGGTATTGGAATAATCATTGCCATGCTGGATCCCGCCGTCCACGTTGCCATTCGGCAGCAACCCGTAATAGGGTTTGGTGGAGTCCTGCAGGGCGATACCACGGAGGTAATTGATTCTTTTCAGGCAACCTTCAATCACCGGCCAGTTGTCAGCCAGCCATTTTTTGTCCTGGGTCAGCATTGCATGGCGGATGAGCATGATCGGTACCAGGCCGTTTTCTTTGTGGAAGGTGGTGATCATTTCAAATCCACCATCCGGCAGCTGGAAATGGGTGAGGTAATCGATACAACTGCGTACATCTTTTGTATAACCGAGCATGGTCCCGACTTCCAGCAGGTATGTGCCATCAGCGAGCCAGAGACCGCGGTATTGGGTCGGTCCTACGTGGAACGATTTTGCACCCCGCCGGATGTCCCGCGCCTGGAAGATGTTGCGGATACTGGCAGTGACCATTGCCTGGATGCCTTTATCGGGCACGCTGATAGCGGCCGAGGACGGACTGTTTTTTTTCCACCAGGCTTCGGATGCCAGCATTTGTGCCCGGGTGCCGGCCACCGTCGGGGTATAGGCTTTTGCAGGATCAAAGAAGCGGCTCAATGTGACCGAAAACTGCTTCGACTCTTTTGCTTTCAGCGCAACAGCGGGCACAGAAATCGTGAAATATTTTGCCGAATCCTTTACAACCGATGCGAGCCCTCCTGATGTTGACAAACGTGTATACTCGTCAAACTGTACATAGCCGGACTTTTTGTAGATGGAGTCAATACCCGCGTAACGCAGCACCGGTGAGAAGTTCACCGCATTGCCGGTTTTGTTGGTCAGTGTGACGAGTATATGGTAGCGCCGTTCGGGCATACCCACATCTGCACATTTAGCGTAAACCAATGCCGTTTTGTTGGCCTTGCCTGCAATGATGTCGGCGGCGGGTGGCACATTATCACGGAAGAGCCAGAGCCCGTTCACGATTGAGTTGCGTTCCCTGGCGCCGGGTTTGTTGGAGATGACGATAGTCAGTACCCCGTCGTTGTCGAAATCTTTCGAATCAAATGAATAGGTGCCTGGCTTGTGGATCCCGAAGTCTTTGGCCAGATCGATATCTGTCTGTTTACCACCTTCAACGGCGATGCGCATCTCGCGTTTCCCGATGGAATCGTACTGCCCTTCACAGAAACCCAGCACTAGTTTGTGGGCACTGCCCGGGGGCACCTTGATATGGTATTCGATGAGTCCTTCCCCGGATAATCCCTTGATACCTTCCGCGGCATCGTTGAATGCAGCGTCGGCAGGGGTGGAAGGCTTCGACCAGTTGCGCAGCGCGCGACGGCTGTCGAACCTTACAATGCTGTACAGTTTTTCAGGTGCGGGGATTTCAAGGAAAGTTTCTTCCCTTATAATTACATCCGGTGTTTCCTTGATGGTCACCGTCATTGGAGAAGCATTCGTTTTCAGTTCCTGGCTTTTCCAGGTGGCAGGCGAGCTGGCATCGAAGAGTACGGAAAAAGAGAATAAGCGTGGTCCCTGGCGATAGCCATAGTCGCCAAAAAGCATCCCTTCTTTCCCGACCAGTGTTTTCACCGGGTCATCCGGCAGGCAAAGCTGCGATTGCCACCAGGGCACCGCGTAACGATGGTCTACCTTCATCGGTTCGCCCTGTGCGATGCCAGACTGGGCCATACAAATCGCTACCAGTGCGGGCAGTGTTTTTTTAAGTTTCAGGTGTATCATTTTACAGGTTTTATAAAGACTACTAATGAGGAGCTATAAATACATTTTCCATTTCTTCGAGGGTCCTGCCCTTGGTTTCCTTCACCACGTTGCGGCTGAAGAAGAAGTTGATCAGGCTGCAACCGGCGAAGATCCAGAAGGTGACGGCCGGCCCCATGTGCTCAATGAGCCAGGGAAAAAACTGTCCTACCATCCATACCGCGATCCATAAGGCCATGGTACAGATCGTGACTGCGGTAACACGGATATCAGTCGGAAAAATTTCGTTGATGATGATCCAGGTCACGGGTCCGAGTGAAAAGGCAAAACAGGCGATATACATCAGCATGAGTACCAGCAGGAGTGGTCCCTGGGTATTGCCGGTATAGAACAGCAGTCCGCAGAGCACAAGGCTGATCACGATACCGGTGAGACCTGTAAAGAGCAGGAACTTGCGTCCGTATTTATCCACCCATTTAATCGCCACGATGGTAAAGACAAGATTCACGGCTCCGATGATTACCTGGAACAGCAGGCCGTTTTCCTTATCGATCCCTGCTGCTTCAAATATGCTCGGGCCGTAATAGATGATCGCATTGATCCCGGAAAATTGCTGGAATACCGCGAGTACGATCCCGATGAGTAGTGGCAGGCGAAAGGCCGGTTCAAATACCGACCGCCGTGGTTTATTCCGGATGCCGGATGCATCCGTACTGCCGGCTGCCCTGCGGATTTCATTGAATTCTTTTTCGGCGACTGGTGCCGGGCGGATCGATTGCAGGATATCGAGTGCCTGTTTCTCTTTACCGGCAGCCAGCAGCCAGCGCGGGCTTTCGGGAATACGGCCAAGCATCAGGAGGAAGACGAGACTTGGAATGGCCATTACCAGGAACATTGGCCGCCAGGTTTCTGTTTTGAAGAACCATGACAACTGTTCGCTGGTAAATGAGCCTTCCGAACCTGTGATCAGCAGTGCGTTTGACAGATAGGCAAGCAGGATACCCACCGTGATGGCAAGCTGGTAATAAGCAATCATCCGTCCGCGCTTTTCAGCGGGGGCAAATTCGGCAATGAGCATGGGTGAAATCACCGAGGCCATACCCACGCCAATGCCGCCAACCATCCGTGCTCCCACCAGTGTGGCGAATCCGGGAGGGAATGCGCAACCGATGGCGGAAACCATAAATAGTATTGCGGCCAGGAGGATAGTTTTGCGGCGGCCGATCCGGTCGCTCAGCAAACCGGTCACGAGTACACCGGCGATGCATCCGACCAGTCCGCTGCTCACCAGCCATCCTTCCATGGCAGTGCTGAGCTGGAACTGTGTTTTGATCAGTTGAATGGCACCGGAGATCACTGCGGTGTCGAAGCCAAAGAGCAGTCCCCCGATGGCTACAGTTATACAGATAAACTGTGTCCGGGCATTGAATTTCCGGTCGTCTCCCGGGCTGGTTAAAATGGCGGAATGTTGTTCCATAACAATCGTTTTATTTTTTTAGCGTACGTAGTCGTCTTCAAATCGTTTGATATCTTCCTGCTGCCAGTTGCCAAATGCCACTTCCAGCACCCGTACCGGCTGGTCGCCATTGCAGCTGAGCCGGTGGCGTTCATTTGCAGGGATCCATATTTCATCCCCTGCCTTGTACTCGCGGATTTCGTCACCGACCTGCACAGTGGCCCCATCATCGATAACGATCCACAGTTCGGCGCGACCGGTATGCGACTGCAGGCTGAGACGCTGGCCTGGCAGGCAGGACATCAGGCTCACGGTGCAATCCTCGTTATTGGCATATTGTTTAAATGTGCCCCATGGCCTCGTCACAAAATCTACTTCGGGTTTGTTCCCGGGGATGGGTTTCGTTACATAGTCTGCCATTGTGTTATTTTTTATGGGTGTGTCCTTACAAAGGCTTTCATGGTGGCGATGGTCTTGCCTTCGCTTTCGCCACTGGGACGGATGGTGTACTCCTTGATTTTTTCCGGGATCACAAAGGTCTCGGCATAATGGACCGTGAATGGTTCAAACGCATTGGTCGGGCTTTCGATCACTGCTTCCCGTCCTTCCACGAGGTTCAGTACATTGACCGAACCGTTGGTATGATGGGTTACTTTTTTGCTGAACCAGTGACGTCTTGTTTCAATGAATTCGCGTTCGTGCAGGCCGGTCCGTTCTTCTTTCCATCCATCACCCTCTGCCACAACCGTCACCGCGTTGACAAGTTCCTTCCGGGTGCGTTCCGGCCGGAGGTCCCAGTTGATCACCTGTTTTCCGTGTTCGATATTGATGGGTCTTGGTTTTCCATCCAGACCCATCCGGCCCCAGTCGTACAGTTTGAAGGTGAAAATGTAGGGCGTGGCACTGATCTCGAGAACCATGCTGTTGGATCCTGAACAATGCACCGTACCCGCGGGTATCAGTACATGGTCATGTTTCCTGACCGGCCATTTTTCAACATACGCATCGGCATCGAACGCGTCACCGGTGCTGTTGGCATCCCGCAGGGCATCGATCATCTGCTGCGGATTGGTGCTGTCTTTCAAACCCAGGTAAACCACTGCGTCATCACCTGCATCCAGCATGTAATAACTTTCATCCTGTGTGTAGTCCATCCCGAATGCCTCACGGATGTATTCGGTAGTGGGGTGTACCTGCAGGCTGAGGTTGCCGCCACCCATCGTATCGAGGAAGTCGAACCGGATGGGGAACTCATCACCAAACCTTGCCTGTACAGCATCCCCGAGCAGCGGACGGGATTGGGCAAATACCAGGTTGATGGAGGGCGTTTCAAAGATGATCCCGTTGAAATCCACCAGCAGGCTGTTTTCTTCCGGTACACAGTCAAAACACCAGGCATAGTTGGGTTTGGATGGATCGAGTTCGAAGTAGTCCTTCATCCATTGCCCGCCCCATGGTCCCGGATCAAAAAACGGTACCAGGCGGAAGGGGCGGCTGACCGTTTTTTCCAGTGCTTCGTTCAGCGCCTTGCCGGTTACCATCTTCGGCTGGTTACGTGTAGCGGTGTCCACTACAAAGTCCCAGCGATCCATCAGGGTTTTTTTGTGTTTGTCGCATACCCGCCAGTCTACAAAAAATGCCTGTTTGTACTGGAGGGATGCTTTTATGTTTTTATTACTGACCCCGAGGTTGCTCACTTCATTGGTGCGGAAGCGCAGCTGGCCTTCCCAGCGGGGCATGTCGAAATATATCACCAGTCCGGCCTCGGCCAGCAGCGTGGCCCCCGGACCATAGATAAAGGTTACTTCATCGGTGCTGCCTTCCAGTTCCATCGCGAGCCTGCTCATTTTTGCCGTGTCGAAAAAACTCACCAGCCGGAGCCGGGTGATATAACCGAATATTTCATCGTCTGTGACATCCGGGTATACGAGTTCGCTGATTTTTGTTTCCGGCAGCATGAAGTCTTTTGTGAAATAAAACCGGCCGGTAAGTTTTCCCGTCAGGTTGGGCAGTACTTCTTCCTCGAGCAACCCGGGGTAACATTCCAGTGCAACGATTTTTTTCCCTTCGGGTAAATCCTTTACCCTTTGTCCGATTGCCTGCGTGATATCTTCCCAGCCCTGCCAGGAAATTTTTTCATTAGTTGAAAAAGGGATGCTGGGTTGTTTGTCGTAATTCGATTTTATCATAAATAAGTTTATAGGTTTTTATCACAACGGGTATTGAAGCATGTGCACGATGCCGAGGATCCCGGCATCTTCTGCCAGTTGGGTAGGCCGGATCTGTACCGTACCCCACGGTGTCCATGCATGCTGTTTTACCTTTTCACGGATATAGGGAAGGATCTGGTCGGCGCTGTGCAGCACGCCTCCACCAATCACCACCACTTCCGGATCATAGGCATGGATAAGGTTCACGATACCTGCTGACCATACATCCAGGCTATACTGCAATACCTCTCCTGCCAGCGGATCCTTTGCTGACGCGGCTTTGAAGAGAGTGGAAAAATCCAGGACTTCAGCACCCGCGAGTATACTGGACGGGAAGAGGGCATGTTCACGGATGATCCCTGCGAGGCTCCAGGTAGAGCCATGGGCCTCCACACAGCCGTTATTCCCACAGGAACAGGGGCGACCGTTGACCTGGATTGTAAAATGCCCGCCAAGGCATCCAGCCTGGAAATGTTTGCCGCGGAGCAGCTGGCCGCCGATGACCGCC
The DNA here is from genome assembly GCA_004173355.1 of Chitinophagaceae bacterium. GTDB lineage: Bacteria > Bacteroidota > Bacteroidia > Chitinophagales > Chitinophagaceae > JBEVJC01. The sequence goes on from SEAD01000043.1 coordinate 14,523, forward strand.
GATGTGCCGATACCGGTGCCGATAGTCACGGCCACGAGGTCATCCGTATCCTTTCCCGCACCATATTTCCATTCGCCTACGGTTGCCATCCTCGCATCGTTGTCGATACAGAAAGGCAGTTCCCAGTTTTTTGTAACCCATTCTTCGAGGTTAAGCGAAGGGGCATCGTCATATTTTGCGTTGGTGGAGAGGATCCGTTTTGTGCGGGTATTGACAAGACCAGGAAATGCAAGACCGATGCCAGCCAGTTGCCCTGAGCCGTCAGGCTGTGCTGCCACGAGCGAATTGATCTCCTGCTGCAACAACGGCAACGACGCCTCCAGTCCGCTCGCGGATGATGCCGGTACAATGCGGCGGCTGGTTACCCTGCCGTCTGACACAATGCCCATCTTGATCCGCGTGCCGCCCAGATCAATACCGAGATAATATTTTTTCATCATGGCAATTGAACTTATCGATGGTTATCTACAAGCACCGGTTCCCCGTCTTTTTCGACCAGGATCTTTGAGAATCCTTCGGTGCTGATGGTATCATAATCATGTCCGGCATCGGATGGCCACACCGCGCTGAAGCTGAGTACGGTATTACCGGTATTGGCCGTGCGGTGGGCGATATGGCCGTTGATATAATGCAGGCTGCCCGGGAACATTTTTTCCGCATGCGTCCGGCGTTGTTCATCCATGAGGATGAGCATGCCTTCGCCTTCGATACACATGTAGATCTCACCGCGGTCGCGTAGTTTGTGGAAATGACCCTTGGTCATAAAATATTCCGTGCCGACTTTCCCCGGTTTGATATAAGTGATACCGAAGAACAGCCCGGCTGTGGTGCCTTCCGCCACCGGGAAATAGGAGGCGACCTCATACACAGTAGTGTCGGCGGGCATTTGCGCGAGCGCCTCCCTGTCGCTGAAGATATCCTGCAGGTCGCCGAGACGGCGGGAGAGACGGTCAATTTCGGGTCCGCTTAATTCAGTACCGGCGAATTTTACGGGTGGGAGGACAATGTCAGCCATGGAACAATGAATGGTTTAGAATGAAGCCCTGTCATGCAGCACAAACGGGTTTTCGATCACTTCCCCCTTGCCTCCGAGGACCATGGCAGCCATTGCCTTGCCCATGGCGGTAAAGTCGGTTGTGATGGTGGTGATCCCGTTTGCGATGATGCTTTTCAGGTTGGTTTCGTTATAGGAAATAAGTCCGATGTCTTTCCCCAGCTGCCATTTCTTTTCCCTCGCGAACTTGACGATGTCCACGAGGTGGTTGTCATCGATCACGATAAAGGCATCTTTCACCTCGATGCTGTCCACATCAAGGGTATGTAAAACTTCAGCCTGCACCATTTTCTTGCGGGCAAACTTCTGGAAACCCGATACGATATCGCGGTTGCGCACCGATTCAGGAAACAGCAGGAAGAGACGGTTGTATTTTTTGACCAGTTCCTGCGAATCAAGCAGGATGGAATAAATGTCTTTTTCGAAATTCTGGTACACACCCGGGAAGTTGCCGGCATATTCCCGGAAACCCACGTCCAGCAGGAATGTACGCTTGGGATCAAGTTTGCCGAGAATGGCCTGTGTATCCTCATGGCTTTCGGGCATAATGATGTAGGTGTTGTAATACCCGGCCTGTTCACGGATCAGTGATTCAAACATCTTCATACTGTGGTGATGGAAGTAGATGTCCAGCGAACAGGTTTTCGGCAGGCTGTTGAGCAAGGCATTAAAAAGCGTTTCCTTGTAGGGCGTAAAAGTGCTGAAGAGCAGGAAAATCTTTTTCGTGAGATTAGTTTCCGTGCTCAGCACGTAATAGCCTTTACCCGGTATGGAATCGATAATGCCAGAAGACCGAAGCTCATTATAGGCGGTAAAAACCGAACCCCGCGCCAGTGAAAAATGGGCAGAAATCTGATTCACGGAAGGAAGCATGTCGTCCTTGCCAAGCACCCCCTGGTCGATATTGCGGTGGATGGACTGCACAATCTGTTTATACACTGGTGTTGTCAGCGATGTATCGATGGTGATCAGCTCTTTCAATTTTTTTGTTTTATTCATAACACGATTCGTTAGTCAGGTTTAATGGTTCGTAAAAGTAGGGAAATATTTCAAATAAATGAACAGGTATATACTGGTATGTTTTCGTTTTTTAATCTGCATCTAATCATCTGTTTAGGTGACAGATTACTGAGTGTTCGGTTCAGTGGAAAGCAGCATCAGGTTGAACGGCAGGCGAATGTGGAGTGGCAAGGCATTGGCTAAAATAATCATGCCATTGGAACTTTAACCGCCTGATGGTGATAAATTTACATGCATCAAACAATTATTGCCATGACACTATTCCGGAATCGTTTTTTTATGTCTTCCTGTATACTACTGCTGACAGCCTGCGGCTGTGGCCAGCGGATCGGACCTGCTGATTACTGGCTTTCAGATCCGGATGCAGGCATCCTGTTCCGCAGGCAGGAGGGAGGGCCGGAATTCAGTGCCGGGGCGGGTTCGGGCACGGTGATCCGGATTGACACCGCGGGGAAATTCCAGGAGGTGGATGGTTTTGGATGGGCGTTGACGGGTGGTAGCGCACAGCATATCATACGGATGGAAAGTGGCGGGCGTGCGAAGTTGCTGCACGACCTGTTTGCCACCGGCGACAGTGCGATTGGCGGCAGTTATGTGCGGTTGAGTATCGGAGCTTCAGACCTCAATGAAAAGGTGTTCTCCTACAACGACCTGCCGGCGGGCGAGACCGATACTGCGCTGCTCCGGTTTGACCTTGGTCCGGACAAGTCGGACGTGATCCCCGTGATGAAAGAAATCCTGGCGATCAATCCCGCGATCAAAGTGATGGGTTCCCCCTGGTCGCCCCCGGTATGGATGAAGGATAACAACGATACCCGCGGCGGGAGTCTCCGTCCTGAGTATTATGATGTGTATGCCCGGTACTTTGTGAAGTATATCCGGGAGATGGCGAAACAGGGAATCCGGATTGATGCGGTCACGGTACAGAATGAACCACTGCATCCGGGAAACAATCCAAGCCTCCTGATGCCTGCGGAGCAGCAGCTCGAGTTTGTGCGCGACCATCTTGGACCGGTATTTAAAAAAGATGGGATCAGCACAAAGATTATCCTTTACGATCACAACTGCGACAAGCCCGAGTATCCCATTTCTATCCTGGATGATCCGGAAGCAAAAAAATACATTGATGGCTCGGCGTTTCATTTATATGCCGGCGACATCACGGCGCTTTCAAAAGTGCATGATGCCCATCCCGACCGGAATTTGTATTTCACCGAACAATGGGTGGGTGCGCCAGGTGATATGCCGCGTGACCTGCGCGAGCATACCCGTAATCTCATGATCGGAGCCATGCGCAACTGGAGCAAAACGGTGATTGAATGGAATCTCGCGGCTGATCCCGCCAGCAATCCGCATACTGATCGGGGTGGCTGCGATCGCTGCCTGGGTGCGGTCACCATTGACAAAAACAATTACACCCGCAATCCCGCATACTACACCATCGCCCACCTGTCCAGGTTTGTGCGGCCGGGTTCAAAGCGAATAGAGAGTACTGCTACAAAGGAATTACCCAACGTCGCCTTTAAAACCCCTGACGGAAAAATAGTGTTGCTGGTGATGAATGACACCAGTAAAGAAACTGAATTCTCAATCGAAATAAACCAAACCCACACCCAACAAAAACTCAGGGCTGGTTCTATCGCGACATATATTTTTTAAAAGTCCAAATAAAATAAAAGCAAAAAGCCAACCTGGATTCCGACGCCTCATTTCAAGCGGCCCGCGGAGGTTAACAATAATCAAAACGTTCAGGCCCTTGAAATTCAGCGGAGGAAACAGGTTGATTTTTGCGCTGTTCAAAAACAAGAGCCAAGTATAAAAAAAAGAAGGGCCAGGATAGAAATCCAGCCCTGTATTTTAATCCAATATCCTATGAAAAACCAATGCAAGGATACACCCCTTATTCGCTTAAGTCAATACCATTTTAAGGGTATATCGGAAAAATTAATAATTGGTCGGAAACGGCCTGAAAAATCCTTTTTGCAATGGCTTCAACAGAAGAATTTGAACTACCGGTCACCTTTTTGGGGGAGGAGCGGATGCTACCTGCCAGTTTCAGTACCAGGGGATACATCCACCGGATCAGTATAGCGATCGACGGCGTGCTCGTGCATTTTGAACCGGATGAAGAGCGGAATTACCGGGCGATACTGGACGAGCCACTGGGCAAAACAAACGTCAGTCAGGGGCTGGTACAGGCCGTTGTAGAATCACTGGAAAAACTTTTTAAAAACGGATGACAAGTACACCTTTACTGGAGCTGGGTGATACAGCAAGCGGGCTTCCTTTTGAGATCCATACCATGGAGTGGATTGCCACGAACCGGTGGGAGCAGAATGCGACGGCGCACCGGCACAATTATTTTGTAATCATGTGGGTGGTCAGTGGCAGCGGCCGTCACCGGGTCGACATGCATGAATACCCGGTTCGGGACAACAGTATTTTCTGTATTGCACCGGGTCAGGTACACCAGCTCCGGACGGAAGGACCACTGCATGGCTATGTAATTTCATTTACACAGGAATTCCTGGGTATGCACGATAACCAGGCGGAACTGATTTTCCGTTGTTCGGTTGCCGCATCACCGGATGGCGGTCCGGTCATCCCTGTTACCCCGGATATGAATGACGAATTGCGGGATGTGGCCCTGAAACTCGAAAAGGAATACCAGCACTTTTTCCTGCTTCGATCCGAAGTATTGCGTGGGTATCTCAGGATTTTTCTCGTATACCTGTCACGTGGGGTTGACCTGACGGCGGCCACAGCGATCCCTTCCAGGCATGGGGAGATGGTACGTCATTTTTCAGAATTGCTGGAAAAGGATTTTAAAAAAGAACATTCCGTATCGGGGTATGCATCACAGCTGGTTGTCACCCCCAACTACCTGAATGATGTCATCAAAAAAAACACCGGTTTCCCGGCCAGCCACCACATACAGCAACGCATCATTCTCGAAGCAAAACGACAGGCCATTTATTCAGGTGTGACCATGAAAGAGATTGCCTACGATCTGGGTTTTGATGATGTGGCCCATTTCAGCAAATTTTTTAAAAACGCAACGGGAAAAAGTTTCACCGACTTCAAAAAAAACCTCACAGATGGATTCAGTCAATGATCAATCGGTAGTCTGGGCGATCGACCCCGTACACTCACGCATCCGTTTTGATGCGAGGTATCTTCTCATCAGCAATGTGTCGGGATGGTTCAGTGATTTTGAGGGCACGGTCCAGTGCCCGGGTGATGGATTCGACCACTGCCGGATCCGTGTTGCGATCTATACCCATTCGATTTATACGGGCAACGAGCAACGCGACGGACACCTCCGGTCGGCTGATTTTTTCGACGCCGCCCGTTTTCCCGTAATAGGTTTCCACAGTGAAGGGGTCAATCTACTGGAAGACCACCAGCTGGTGATTGATGGCGTGATCAGCATCCGCGGAATACAGCGCCGGCAGCGGGTTTCAGCGACCTGGACCGGCACTGTGCCCGATCCGATGGGAAACCTGAAAGCCGGTTTTACGCTGGCGCTGGTGTTGGACCGCAGGGAATTTGATCTCAGCTGGAACCAGACATTTGATAAAGCCGGGATCCTGCTGTCGGATGAAATACACCTGCAGGCTGACATCCAGCTGCTGCGGCTGACCAGCCCGGAACAATAACCCGCATTTGTACAACGGAATCTGTGGGATCTCCATTGCAGGGGATGGCATCGGGGCGGATATTTGCATTGTCATTTAACACATAACAATTCAAATTATCCATCATGACAGCTCCAATAAAAGGTTTACACCATATTACCGCAATCGCCGGGGATGCCCAGCGCAATTTTGACTTTTATACCAATGTGCTTGGACTCCGGCTTGTAAAAAAGACGGTTAATTTCGATGACCCCGGCACTTACCACCTCTACTACGGCAATGAATCCGGCGAGCCCGGCACCATCCTCACATTTTTCCCATGGAAACATGTAAAAAAAGGAAAAGCAGGTGTGGGTATGGCCACCGAAATCGCTTATTCCGTTCCTGCCGGAAGTCTCGACTACTGGATCGGACGCCTGGAGGCAGCGGGTGCTGCACCTTCTTCAAAACAGATGGCGTTCGGGGAAGAGTTTATAAGTTTTGCTGATCCTGACGGACTGGACCTGAAACTGGTGGTGGCAACAACTGCAGACAACCGTAAACCATGGACTGCATCAATTGAGGAAGATAAGGCACTGAAGGGTTTCAGGGGGATCACACTCACGCTCCGCGACCACCGCGCCACCGCTGCAATACTCGTGTCTGTGTTCGGATACAAACTGCTTGCGCAGGAAGGTAATGTGTACCGCTTCAGTACCGGGGCCATTGAAGGTGCATCCATTGTGGACATTATCGAAATACCCGATGGCCAGCCAGGGATCAATGCCGGCGGTACCAATCACCACGTGGCTTTCAGGGTGCAGGATGACAAAGTACTGATGGAATACCGGGAAAAAATCGCCGGTCTTGGTTTCCATATCACACCAAAAATCGACCGCAATTATTTCTATTCATTGTATTTCCGTGAACCAGGTGGTGTGCTGTTTGAAATCGCATCCGACAATCCCGGATTTGATGTGGATGAATCACTGGAGGAGCTGGGAACAAACCTGAAGCTTCCGGCACAGTATGAAGACAGCCGCGCGGAAATTGAGAAAACCCTTCCAGGTCTTACCAGTACCATTAAATAATCAGTTATGTCAAACCAGATAATTTTGACCGGCCCTTCACCCGAAAAAACGGGGAAGGCACTGGTCCTCGTCCATGGCCGCGGCGGAACCGCTGCTGATATCCTTTCACTCGCTACGGAATTGCCCGTCGGGTCATTCACACTCGCAGCCCCGGAGGCGGCGTCCAATACCTGGTATCCCTATTCTTTCCTGGCTCCGAAAAGCCAGAACCAGCCCGCCCTCGACCAGTCGCTCGAAACACTCGCCGCCACCCGCCGGCAACTGAATGCAGCAGGGGTGGATGACAGCCGGATTTACTGGCTCGGTTTTTCCCAGGGTGCCTGCCTGACGCTTGAATACACCACGAGGAATGCAGCCAGGTTTGGCGGTATCGTGGCGTTCACCGGGGGGTTGCTTGGACCTGAACTTGATACAACGGCCTACAGTGGCGACTTCCAGGGCACGCCTGTGCTCATCGCCAGCAGTGATCCCGATCCACATGTACCCGTGGAAAGGGTGCAGGTATCCTCGGTGCTGATGCAAAGGATGGGGGCGGACGTCCTCACGAAAATTTTCCCGGGAATGGGACATACGATCACCCGTCAGGAAATCGATCTCGCTGTCTCCCATGTATTTGAAAGAAAATGATTTTCTTTTCTGGCATATGCATTGATGGTATAAGTCAACAATTTTTACCAATTGAAAGAAGCGTCATTCTGTTTAAAACTCACGATCAAAACCGCCGGGGGCCACGAGGTATTCGGTGAGTTTTTCCTTGGGGCCAACCGTAAGATTGCCGAGAATATCTTCCAGCAGCTGAAAGGCGACCGGGATGTGGATGACCGGAATATCCTGCAGCTCGACCTCATGGAATCGAAGAACGGATTGCCCGTGAACATCAAAATGATGACATGCGACCTGCATGAACTGCAGGAGAATTGCCGTATCATTACAAAGGAAATGTTCCGTGTTTTCAATCTCGAAGAATAATCCAATGCGCACAATCCTCCTGCTCGCCGCTTCCAACATTTTTATGACTTTCGCGTGGTATTACCATCTCAAACATGAAGGCTGGCCTTTATGGAAAGCGATCCTTGTAAGCTGGATGATTGCACTCATCGAATATTGTCTCGCCGTACCGGCCAACCGGATCGGGAAGGACAGCGGGTACAGCCTGTTCCAGTTGAAAATCATCCAGGAAGTAATCACGCTGACGGTCTTTGGTATATTTGCCGTGTATGTGATGAAGGAAAGTTTTCACTGGCGATACCTGGTGAGCTTTGGATTGCTGCTTGGCGCCGCCTGGTTTATGTTTACAAAAAGGTTTGGGTAAAATAATCCATCAATGCTTTGTTAATACCCTTCCGGTTGTTTTGACTTACCGGCCTGCGGGTTAACTTTACCGACTAATTCCCCGATATGAAAAAAGCCTTTTTCCTTTCGCTGTTTGTTTCCCTCGCTATCCTTGCCTCTGCACAGCAGGCTCCCGAGGGATTGTTTCTCAATTCAAAGGCCCCGGAATTCAAGGGGACCGACCAGAACGGGAAGACGGTCCGCCTGAAAGACCTGCGCAAGGAAGGGAAAGTGGTGCTGGTTTTCTACCGCGGGCAATGGTGCCCGTCCTGTAATAAATACCTCAGCCTCCTGAATGACTCATTGCAGGCCATAGCCGGGAAAGGCGCTACAGTAGTGGCGATCACACCCGAGACTACGGAGAACGTGGGTAAGACCGTTGAAAAAACAAAAGCCGGTTTTTCCATCCTGAGTGACGAAGGCCTGAAGATCATGAAGGCATATGATGTGGAATTTGAGGTGCCGGGCAATACACTCGAGCGGTACCGCAACTCAGGAATCAATATTGCGGAAAACAATGGCGCCAATGGTAATTTCCTGCCGATACCTGCTACCTATGTGATCGACAAGGAAGGAAATGTGGTGTACCGCTTTTTCAATGCCGATTACAAAAAGCGGCCTTCAATCGACGAGATCCTCGTTGCACTTTCGAAAAAATAGGGCTTATCGTTCCGCGGGCCATTCCAGCCTTGCGATTTTTCCTTTATTCCCTGCCAGGTATACCGCCCTGCCGATCTTGGCAATGCGGCATGTATTAAATCCTTCCGGAGAAATACGTCTCCAGGTTTTGCCTGCATCTTCTGAAATATCCACGCCGTTGATACCACAGGCGAGGACTATTTTATTGGAAAGGTATTCCACTGAACTGCGGTAACCTGTTGGCGGGATCGTTGGTTTTTTCCAGGTTTTCCCGGCATTGGTGGTATAAATGCAATTGCCTTTGGTGGAGTCAGGTTTACTGAAATCACCACCTACGATGATCATCCGTTTGCCGGGTTTATCGGGGTCCCCGTTATCGAACACGTCAATTGAATTGGCACCGGTACTTTCCATTCCCTTGAGCAGCTGGAGTGGTTTCTTTGTTGTGGCACTCACCAGGTTTGACTGCAGCCCTCCGGAAACCAGCAGGTAGTCTTCATTGGTGAAAAAACGCAGGTTGCTCCCGCTCGCGGCAAAAAACGCTTCGCCGCTGTCGGCTATCGGGGTACCGGTCATTTCTTCCCAGGTGTTGCCGCTGTTACTTGTGCGGGCCATAAAAAAATGCCCATTCAGCGGGTCCCCGATCACCAGTCCGTCCTGGTTATTGGAAAAATCCATTGCATCGAGAAACATCCCTTTTGTATCATTCTGGTAAACCACCTTCCAGGACTCCCCTCCATCGATTGTTTTAAGGATGTAGGCAGGCTCGCCCACTGCCATGATGATGGCCACATTCGCATCAAATGCTTCAATATCGCGGAATTCAGTTTTTTCAAAGCCTTTCACTACGGTCCATTTCCAGTTTTTCCCCGCATTGGTGCTGCGGCCGATCATTCCGTGGCTGCCACTGGCCCACACCACATTATCGTTGACCACGCACAATCCCCTCAGGCTCGAGGGGTTGCCGGTACTGAGTACCAGCAGCCTGGGATCCTGGCTCCGGGAGGTCACAAATAACAATAAACACAGGGTAAGAAGCAGTGTATTTTTCATCAATGGATAATATCCCGGTAAGATAAAACGTTCTGTGCATATTCCGAAGCTCCCCCTCGTCCACTATCCCGCCCGAAAACACCTATTTTTGTGAATACTTAATCCTGTTTAATGAAAAAGTGGTATTTGTTTCCGGCCCTGATGGTATTATTGTTCCTTGTCAATTCCTGCCAGAAGGAATATAGTCTCGAAAATGGCTTTGGCCTCGCAGAAGGAACCCTGGCATCTGAGCTGGGTGAATGTTTACCAAAAACAGTCGGAGGGATTTTTGAAGCCGGCGTTGCCCTTACAGATTCCAATTACATGGATGTAACGGTGAATGTGCTTACTCCCGGTACCTACACTATTTCCACGGATACGCTTAATGGCATTTATTTTTCGGCCACCGGCCGGTTCAATGCGATGGGCACCACTACCGTACGCCTGCGTGCGTTTGGTACCCCGCTGGCGGAGGGCACAGATAATTTTATTGTCAGTTTCGGCGCCAGCAGCTGTGCCGTTGCGGTGGTCACACTTCCGGAAGGTGCGGGTGGTCCTGCAACTTTCACGTTTGATGGATCCCCGGGCGATTGCCAGACACCGGTGGTAGGTGGGGTATACGGTGTAGGAACACCGCTCGGTACAAGTAATACGATCGAATTGTCAGTGAATGTGTCAGTGATTGGTGTTTACAATATCACCACCAATATGGTAAACGGGATTTCATTCACCGGTACCGGGGTTTTCAGCGAAACGGGTGCGGCGAGTGTGACCCTGGTTGGAAATGGTACGCCTGTGGCCAGCGGTGTGAGCGAGTTCGCCACGCCGGGTACCGAATCCTGTACGTTTACTGTGAATGTGGTAGGACCTGCAGAATTTTCAATTGAATGCAACTCTGCCTATATCGATGGCTCCTATGATGTGGGAGTAGCACTGGATGGTTCAAACTATATTGATCTCGGGATCAACGTGCTTGGACCGGGTGCCTATTTTATTACTGGTTCAGCCGGCGGGATGACATTCACGGATGTTGGTGAATTCCTGGTTCCCGGACCAAGGACCGTTCGTTTACTGGCCTCGGGTACGCCGACCACTGAAGGGGAGAACCTGATTCCAATCAGCGGGGGAACATTTCCCTGCGATGTTACGGTGAGCGTTAACCCTGCGGCTGCTGGTTCCGGTTCGTGGGCCTTTACCCAGGGAAGCCTGTCCTTTAATGGCGTCCTTGCGGACCTTACGCTGGACGGGGCAAGTGCACCCCCTGCAACTATACTCGAATTCAACGGCGACAATGGTGATGGTGATTATTTCTTCTTTACCATCCTTGATATAGCCGGTGGGATCCAGGCCAATGAGACCTACACGACCACCGCGAACCAGACAGCGAGCAATACTGCATTTTTCCGCTTTGAAAGCGGGATAGATGCTACAACTTATGAAGCTGGACCGATCTCCGCGCCGCCGATACCCCTGCTGACCATCACGGTTACCAGTCACAACACAACCACCCGCACGATCCAGGGCACATTTTCCGGGAAAGCCAGGGATGAAAATGATGTGGTGAGGGACCTGACCGGAGGGACTTTCGTTGGTACGTACTAGATAACCGGAAAGACATGACATAAAAAAACGGGGTGAAGCAATGCTCACCCCGTTTTTTATTTCTATTTAACCAAATCAGAATCCTTTTTTCTCCGATGATTTCAACGGAGCGAGTTTGTATTTATCCAGCACACTCGATTCGGCAATCATCTTTTCGATAGCTTCGATCGACCGGGGTGCAAATGCACTCAGCAATTCATATCCATCTTTTGTGATCAGTGCATCATCTTCGATCCGCACCGCAATGCTCCACCATTTCTTATCACACTTACTGCCTTCCGGGATATAAATACCAGGTTCAATGGTGATCACCATGTCCTTCTGCAGTTTGCCATAGTTGCTGCGGTCATGGACATCCAGTCCGATATGGTGCCCGAGGCCGTGCGGGTAATACTTCCGTGCATCTGCCTTGTCTTTGGCGATGCCCAGTCTGATCAGTCCGTTAGCGACTATGTCGCGGGACACTTTTTCCGCCTCGGCCCAGGTTGAGCCATCCTTCAGGGTTTTGAAAGCCGCTTCCTGCGCATCGTAGACCAGCTGGTAAATAATCTTTTCGTTTTCCGAGAACTTGCCGTTTGCGGGAATTGTGCGGGTGACATCGGCAGAGTAGCCATGGTATTCGGCACCCACATCCATCAGCAGGAGTGAGCTGCCGACTTTTGTTTTCGTATTTTCCATATAATGCAGGATGCATCCGTTTTCACCTGCACCCACAATGGACCCGTAACCCACGCCTTCGGCTCCATAACGTTTGTGTATGTATTCGTGCAATCCCTGGATTTCGAGTTCGCTCATATCGGGACGAACGGTTTTCATCACTTCATTCTGGCCGAGACAGGAAATCTCGACTGCTTTGCGAAGCAGCAGCAGTTCTTCCTGTGTTTTTACTTCCCGGAGGGCACCGGTGATGCGGTTGTACTCGCGCAGATCAAACCGTTTGTCCTTCTTGTAGTCAGCCGGGGCTTTTGATTTTTCCCTGAACTGGCTGATCAGGTCGGCCAGGTCTGCTTTGTCAAATGCGTTATCCGGCACATCAATGGGCAGGCCCTCCAGTAATATTTTATTGAAGGAAGAGAGGTCAACCCCGAATGATTTAAAGGCCGAGCCATTCATCACTGTTTTGATTCCGAGTTTCTGCTGCACGCCTTCGATGCCAAGGCGACGGCCGGTCCACTGTTCGCCCTGCGGGTCGCGCTTCTGTACAAAGAGGATTTCACTGAAACTGTTCCCCGCTGAATCCACCTGTGGTTCCTTGAACACCAGCAATACGGAGTGCGGCTCTTTGTAACCGGTGAAATAATAGAGATCGGGATTCTGGTGATAAAAATAATCCACGTCCTGCGAAAACACACGTGTGGGGTAGGCGAATACCACCGTAACTGAACTGTCCGGCATTGCCTGGCGTAAAGCATCGCGCCGCGAAGCATGGAAGGCGGGGGTCAGGTAATCGGTAGGGAGATCGGTTTGCGCCATCAACGGTCCTGCAATCAGCAAGCCCGCAAGCAGAAGTCTGGTCCTGGTAAAAAGCATAAAAAAGGTGATTAGATGACTAATTTAAGCCATGCCAATCACCTTGCAGAAAAAAATACATGAGTGGGGTTATTCGTCGTCCTCCTCATAGAAAGCGTCCTGGCTGGTGTACTCTTCCTCCCAGGCCTTGACCGCTTCATCCGTGAGGCATTCGATAATATCGAACAGTCCGTCTTTTTTCATCTTCCAGGCCGCACTGGCCTCATCGTCAAATGTGCGGATAAACACACAATGATCCGTTTCCACAGCCACTTTGATCAGGGTTACCGGCGAATCTTCCTTTTCCTTCACCAGGTAGTGGCACCCGTTTTCAAGCAGTTCATAATTGTACATGAAACCCTCCCTTTTTTGTTTGTTCCTGAATTAATTGTTCGTCTTTCACATCCGTTGTCCGGTTTTCAAAAGCAGTCGAAATCTGGGAGAATCAAGTGGGGTAGTAAGCAGGACCCAAAATTAGGAATTTGGGGTTGCAGTGGGCCGGTGTTTTCCCTGAAACTTCTGATTTAAATAACCACTATCCGTATCTGTTTGCGACTCAATCATATATAAATTTTATACAATTTCTTGACTTTTTGACCAGATTTTCTAACTCGTTGATACTGTATGGAGGGCCTGTCAAATAAAACCGGGAGCGGTCCTCGCGGACCACCCCCGGTGACAGGAAAGGTTGGTTCTATGGCCTGTGTAAGAGGCGCAATGGTTAATGGTTCAATATGGTTGGTGGTTACTGCCTGCGGTTGGTTTCCTTGATCAGGTTGCCGGCATCGTCGCGGTAAGTGATCACGAGGTCGCGGCAGTTGAAGCTTTCGATATTCGCGAAGCCGCTATTTATTTTTAAAACGCGGCCATTGACGAGCCAGGTGCCTGTAAATGTGGCCGGACCTCCGCAGGATGTACCAGCATCGGTGTATTTGAATGTGCCATCTGCTTTCAGTTCGTTCAGGTCATCCAGCTCGCATGCATCATACAATTGATTGGTTACATCGATCTCGCCGGATGCTTCCACCCGTTTGGCCACCACGAGTTTGTATGTGCCCGCGATAGAAGCGACGCTGAGTTCGCATTCCTCCGGCTCCTCTTCTTCTTCATCGGAGCTTTTTTTACAGGAGTTGAATGTGGCGCTGAGCAGTGAAAGCAGGCAAAGGGAGCAAAGTAATTTTTTCATTAAAGGCTGTTTGGGATGATTAGTTATTTGTTGTGGCGGAAACGATTGGACTGCTTCCGGTAACTAATCGGAGGGGTTTAGGAAATGTCATCAATCCCCACAAACAGGCATCACTAATGTACCTGATAAAATATTTTGCGTAGTCAAATGGCTTCACATATATTTGTAGCCAAATGACTACATAATGAATTTAAGAAGGGATGTCTTCCAGGCCATAGCTGATCCTACCCGGCGGGCGATACTGATGCTGGTGGCTGCACAGTCAATGAGTGCCGGAGCAATCGCCGCAAACTTTGACACGGCAAGACCCACGGTGTCGAAGCACCTGCAGATCCTGATGGAATGTGAACTCCTGCGGTCGGAGCAGAACGGGAGGGAGGTCTATTACCATTTTAATCCCGGTAAAATGAAAGAAGTGGCGGAGTTTATCGAGCCATTCCGGAAAATCTGGGACGACCGGTTCAGCAAACTCGAATCAGTCATGAAAAATTATAAACCCAAAAAAGACTGAACCGATGGAAAAGAAAACAAAAGTCAGTGCCAGCGAAGGGAAACAGGAAATAATCATCACCCGTGATTTTGACCTGCCGGTCGACCTGCTTTTCAAAGCCTATGTGGAACCGGACATCGTGCAGCAATGGATGGGCACCAAAGTGCTGCTGCTGGAAAACAAACCACATGGCAGCTGGCGGTTTGAAACCAGCGACCCGTCGGGCAATGTGGTATTCAGGGCCAATGGCGTCATGCATGAATTTGTGCCTGGCCGGAAGATCACCCGCACGTTTGAAATGGAAGGCACCCCTTTTCCGGTGCAGCTTGAATTCCTCGTGTTTGAAAGTACAGGCGATGGAACAAGTACACTGACGATGCATATCATTTTCCGTTCGGTAGCCGACCGGGATCTGCTGCTGCAGATGCCGTTTGCATCAGGCATCAATATGGCACATAACCGGCTGCAGGGCGTTTTATCAAACAAATAAAACACAACACGTGTCAAAACGTAACCGCATCATTTATTGGGTGGCCACCATCTGGCTGGCGCTGGGAATGCTGTCCACCGCCATCGTGCAGCTCATGCCGATGGACGAGGAGATAGATAACTTCAGGCAGCTTGGTTACCCGCTTTACCTGATGGCTATCATTGGTATCTGGAAAATTGCCGGTGTCCTTACCGTACTGCTGCCCCGGTTACCCATCCTCAAGGAGTGGGCCTATGCAGGCTTCTTCTTTGCCATGTCGGGTGCGGCCGTTTCGCACCTGCTGGTGGGACACCCCTTGTCAAAAACTTTCCCACCGCTGTTGCTGCTGCTACTTACCCTCGTTTCCTGGTATTTCCGCCCACCTTCAAGGAAAGCCATGGCTATTGAAACAAAAGGGAATAATTTCACCACAGCATAAAAAGACCAATATGAAAAGTGCAAAAAAGAAACTACCGGCTGACCAGCAGGCTTCCCTGCTGAAAGTGCTCGAAGCACGTTTTTTGAAAAACAGGTCGCGGCACAAAGGCATCGAATGGACTGCGGTGCTTGCACGACTGGAAGCCGCTCCGCAAAAAGTATGGTCGCTGGATGAAATGGAACGAACAGGCGGCGAACCGGATGTGGTTGCTTTTGATAAAAAGTCCGGTGAGTATACGTTTTATGACTGCTCACCGGAAACACCAAAAGAACGACGCAGTATCTGCTTCGATCGTGAAGCTCTTGATTCACGTAAGGAGCATAAACCCGCCAACACCGCAATGGATATGGCAGCCGAAATGGGTATAGAGATCCTTTCCGAAACGGAATATTACGAGTTGCAGAAGATCGGTGAATTTGACCTCAAGACATCCACCTGGATCAGAACCCCACCGGAGGTCCGTAAGCTTGGCGGGGCACTGTTCTGTGATCGCCGCTTCGGCCGCGTATTTACGTATCACAATGGGGCATCATCGTATTATGGAGTACGCGGTTTCCGGGGATCATTAAAAGTATAACCGCAACGCATAAAAAAAACCTTCAAAGCAAATCCTTGAAGGCTTTTATCTTATGAAGTTGTTCTTTTATTTCTTCAGGTCAAACCTGTCGGCATTCATCACCTTGTTCCATGCGGTCGCAAAGTCTTTGACAAATTTGCCCTGGGCATCCGCACCTGCATATACCTCGGCAACTGCACGGAGCTCTGCATTTGAACCAAACACAAGGTCGGCCCTTGTAGCAGTCCATTTAGCCGCGCCGGTTTTGCGATCAGTACCTTCATAGAATTCCCGGTCCTGCGAGGTGGCCTTCCATGCGGTAGCCATATCCAGGAGGTTGACAAAGAAGTCAATTGTGAGTTTGCCCGGGGTAGCTGTAAACACCCCGTGTTTTGATCCGTCAAAATTAGTATCCAGGACACGCAGGCCACCTACAAGTACCGTCAGTTCAACCGGGCTGAGGTTCAGCAGCTGCGCTTTGTCGATCAGCAGTTCTTCAGTGGAACCACCGGCTTTTGCCTTGCGGTAGTTACGGAAACCATCGGCAACCGGCTCCAGCCATCCGAATGATTCCACATCTGTGTCTTCAGCAGATGCATCCATCCGGCCGGGTGCGAACGGAACGGAAACTTCCTGACCGGCATCCTTCGCCGCTTTTTCGATACCGGCAGCACCACCAAGCACGATCAGGTCGGCAAGGGAAACTTTTTTACCTGTAGTCTGTGCGCCATTGAACGCTTCCTGCACTTTCGCGAGGGCATCCAGCACTTTCTGTAATTGCGAAGGATTGTTGACCCTCCAGTATTTCATCGGCGCGAGACGGATCCGCGCACCGTTAGCGCCACCGCGTTTGTCAGACCCACGGAAGGTTGATGCGGAAGCCCATGCAGCAGACACCAGTTCAGATACACCCAGACCGGTTTCCAGGATTTTTGCTTTGAGTGAACTGATATCGGTCTCATCCACGAGTGCATGATCTGTTGCAGGGATCGGATCCTGCCACAACAACACTTCTTCCGGTACATCAGGTCCGAGATAGAGCGCGCGTGGTCCCATGTCGCGGTGCGTGAGTTTATACCATGCACGTGCAAACGCATCGGCGAACTGGTCAGGGTTTTCGAGGAACCGACGGGAGATTTTCTCGTATGCAGGGTCCAGACGAAGTGCCAAGTCAGTGGTCAGCATCGTGGGACGATGTTTCTTCGCTGCATCATATGCATCGGGGATACTGGTCACATCAGTCTTCGCTACCCACTGGTGCGCACCACCCGGACTTTTTGTAAGTTCCCATTCAAATGCAAAAAGGTTTTCAAAAAAGTTATTGCTCCATTTTGTCGGGGTTGTTGTCCAGGTTACTTCGAGACCACTGGTAATGGTATCGGCACCGCGGCCTGACTGGAAACTGTTCTTCCAGCCGAAACCCTGCAGCTCCAGTCCGGCTGCTTCCGGTTCTTTTCCTACGTGCTCAGATGGTGCTGCACCGTGGGTCTTTCCAAAACTATGACCGCCGGCAATCAGTGCTACGGTTTCCTCATCATTCATGGCCATCCGGCCAAACGTATCCCGGATATCTTTTGCAGCGGCTATCGGATCAGGATTACCATCCGGACCTTCAGGGTTCACATAAATCAATCCCATCTGCACCGCCGCAAGTGGTTTCTCCAGGTCACGGCTATGGATATCCCCATCAGCATCATCATCGGATGATACCACACCATGTTCCTTGGCTACGCCGTCCGAGCCATGCCCGTAGCGGATATCGCCACCCAGCCAGGTCCTTTCCGAACCCCAGTATACACTCTCATCCGGTTCCCATACATCCGCACGGCCACCCGCAAAACCGAATGTTTTAAAACCCATTGACTCGAGCGCGATATTTCCTGTCAGGATCATCAGGTCAGCCCAGGAAAGTTTATTGCCATATTTCTGTTTGATTGGCCAGAGCAGGCGACGGGCCTTATCGAGACTCACATTATCCGGCCAGCTATTGAGGGGAGCGAATCGCTGCTGTCCCTGTCCGCCACCACCACGTCCGTCAGTCACGCGGTAGGTACCCGCACTATGCCAGGCCATGCGGATAAACAGCGGTCCGTAGTGGCCGAAATCTGCGGGCCACCAGTCTTGTGAATCCGTCATCAGCGCATGAAGATCTGATTTTACTGCCTCCAGATCGAGGCTTTTAAAGGCTTCCGCATAATCAAAATCCCGGTCCATCGGCGATGGGGATGAATGCTGGCGAAGCATGCTTACTTTCAGTTGTCGTGGCCACCAGTCGCGGTTGCGCGTACCTCCACCGGCTACATTCTGCTTCATTTCGCCCTTGTGGAAGGGGCATTTACTGATGTCATTGGATCCGTTTTCCATGTTTAATTATTTATAGTGTTAGGCTGTACAGTGTTTGTCTGCGGATTGTAAAATTAGGGGAATAGGGAAATAAGCGGTATCGATTAATTCTATGGGTTAATAGTTAAAAACTATGACCTTCCTCCATGATACCAAAAGCCCCGCACGAAAGTTTGCGGGGCCGGATTTATATAGTCCTGGGTCAATGTGCCAGTGATTCCCAGGCGCCATTCATATCCCAGTCAAACGGGTTCACGCTGTCATCGTCCACCACCAGCCAGCTGCCCTCTGTAATTTCCACTTCCAGTTCACCCGGATCCCAGCCGCAGTACCCAACGAAAAGTTTAAATTCCCCTTCGGGCAGGTTCTTGT
>SEAD01000301.1 GCA_004173355.1 Chitinophagaceae bacterium
GTTTGAAGCCGCACTTTTTCTCGTTGCTGAAGGTGGCGCTGACCTCGGCACCGCCACGGCCTTTCCCCCGTTGAACGAGGCGTCCGATCCGATCGTTGTCCGGACGGAATACCCCCGCCAGTTTTTTGGCAAGGCGGTTTTCCAGTTTTTCGGATTCGAGCACACTGCTGTTGCCAGGCGTTTCACCACACTCCTTCACCAGCGTGTAGAGCAACTTGAGCAAGTGGGATTTCCCGCATCCATTCCTGCCGATAATGACATTGATTCCGGGGGAAAACTCCAGCGCTTCATCCGTGAACAATCCAAACTTCCGAATAGAGGCTGATTTCAGGATAGGAGCGTAAACCGGTTCCGGCTTCGCGCTCATGAAATGGAGGGTAAAGGGTGTTTCGAGGGCATTTTCAACGAGTGGATGCAGGGCAAAGCAATACGGAAAATGGAGCTTTGAGTTGGAAGGAACTTTCCAGCCAACTCGCGGGCGCCTTCGGCAGCGCCGTGGTTGCGGTCGCGGCAGCGGTTTAACCTGTGTTTCACCACTTGGGTTGGCGGTCTCAATGGCCCGCAGGGCCTGCCCCACATCCCGATTCACCTTCCGGATCTCCCGCCAATGCGTCTCCGCCCGAACCTGAGAGCGGTGATTCTCCGGAAACAACGCGAAGTCCTCATCCCTGCCCGAATCACGCAGCGCGGTGACCGTCTCCTCATCAGAAACATCGCATAGCCGCTTGAGGAGCAGCAGCGGAAAAATGAACTGCTTGTAGTTCCCGGCATCAATCGTCCCCCGCAGGAGCACGGCTGCCATCCAGAGGTAGGATTCGGGCTGTTGTTGGGTGATGCGGGTCATGGCGGCCTAAAAGGCTTTATCCAAATTCTGAATTCCCGCTTCAAAAATCATGCGGGCGATTGCAGGACCGGCAAATAGCGCGACTGAACTCGTTTTTGCCAGTTCAATACTTTCGGGTGAGAATCCCTCCGCCGTGGACACGACCCATGCCACTTTGGTATAGCCATCATCCATCCGCTGCTTGTCGTCCTTGTATTCTGAAATCTGCCGCGTTGCCCAATCGGATGTTATCCCCTTGTGATGTTTTGCCTGAATATAGTAAATCGTTTTCAGCGGTTCAAAAACCGCGATGATATCAGCGTCCCCCTGTTTGTCCCGCTCATTTTTTGCAGGCGATTATACTTCAGTGGCCCCGATCCGTCGGAAATACCAAACCAACAATTGCTCGAACTTGTCCGGCATCAGTTCGTTCTGAATCAACCGAAGGAGCTCACCGCTCGACGCGGCAAGAATCTGCGAATGGAGATTGATGGGGCGGTGGTTCTTAAACGCCTCCATGGCCTTGGAAATGCTGTCGGATAAATCCGAAATATTCAGTGTTGTCGCCCGATACTTCATCCGGGAAGTCAGCGCGGCATCCGCATAATCCGACCGGGAAATTTTCGAGGCAATGACACTCACCTTTCGATAGAAGCCCAAATCAAGTCGGCGACCGCCAATGGCCACCCCGTGTTCATCCACGGTCAATGTCTCTTTATTCCAAACGTCAATCCCATTGGCATCCACTTGGCTGATCAGGCGGGCCTCGTCTTCAATCCTGTAGATTGAAAAAGTCCCTGAGGACGGCACGAGAACCCAGTCTCCGACCCTTTTGATTACCCACAAGTTCAGGGTGCAAAATATTGGGTTTTCAGCAAAATTGGCTGTACAATATGAAGTCAATTTGCTGAAAAGCCGGGATGAAAAATCAAAAACCGGACCGCAAAA
>SEAD01000044.1 GCA_004173355.1 Chitinophagaceae bacterium
ATATAATAACCGGTTTTGGTCTGCTGTAAAGAACCGCCCGGGCGGTCAGCACCGCCATTAAACAACTGCACTTCCCGGTTGAGCCACAGCATCCCGTTCACAAATACGGTATTCATCATTCTGGGATCGCGGTTGGCATAAGGTGAGCCGGGATCATAGCCTGAAGCCGGATCAGTGATTGGCAGGCCATTCAGCATGGTAAAGGAGTTCACGAGATTCTGGGTGGGGCTGGTAATACCGCTGCCCCCGGCAGATGTATAACCTACGGGTCCGTTGTTGGTCTCCACACTGGTACCGGCACCATCCTGTCTCCAGAAAATGGATTCCGTATTCGAGGCCACCGGTGCCCCCTGTGTGATAAACACATCCCGGAAGTCGGGCATCAGGCTATAGGAATTCAGGTCGATTACTTCTTTGGCAGCATCTGCTGCAAGTTGCCAGCGTGCCGGATCGGCGTTGGTATAACCCGTCAGCGGATTGGCAGGATCGATATTTCCCCCATTGAATAAAGGGCTGGCTGCATAGAGAAGCACCCTGGCTTTCAGCGCCATTGCTGCTCCTTTTGTGACACGTCCATAGTGCGTGGCATTCATGGTTTCCTTTGTACGGAGACTATCCCTGATATCATTGAGTTCATATACGATGTAGTTGATACAATCTTCAAAGCTCCGGCGTGGAAGCTCGATATTGTCATCGATCTGGCGGATAGTATCACCGATGATCGGCACACCACCATAACGTTTTACCAGGTCAAAGTATAACATCGCCCGGAGGAAGCGTGCCTCCGACCGGTAGGCCGGGCGGGCCGGGCGGCCATCCGGTAGCAGTTCCGCCAGTGGCACCCGGTTAATCAGGGTGGCAAAAATAGTCGCGCTGCGGATAGAATTATAGTTACGTGCCCATACATTATCGCCGGTAGTATTGGTGGCCGAATAGGCCCCGGTGCGGAGGCGGTCGACCTCGGTGATATTTGCCCGCGATGAAATGGCATCATCCGTGGCAGCATCGAGATAGTTGCCATCAAGCCGGTTGTGCATGGTTGGCAACGCATCCGCATAGGTGGTCAGCAGGAATCGTAACGCATAGGTGCCTGCCGAATCCTTATCATCAAAGGCGAGCTCCAGCGGGATCTGTTGCCCCAGCGGCACTTCCTCGTACACCCTTTTGCAGGAAGGAAGGTAAATGGAAGCGGCAGATGCCAGGACCAGTACCAGTATTGAATGTTTTTTCATATCAGTTTATTTGGCGCTTGCTTAGATTTTAATGTTGATACCAAAGTTGACCACACGCTGTACCGGGTAGGACGGCATTGCCACCTCAGGATCCTGCACATCATAGGCTGCCCATGTGGCAAGGTTCTGTGCGGTAAAGAATAGTTTTACCCCGGATAATTTCAGCGAGCGGATCACCTGGTAAGGCAGGTTGTATTCAACACTCACATTTTTCAGGCGGAAATAGTTGCCATCATGAAGCAGTGCCGAGTTTGCCCCGAAACCGAGCGGGCTGTAGTTATAGGCATTGCCACCGGGTGTGAGCCTGGGGCTGGTTGCCGCTGTGCCGAGTTCAGGAATCCAGCGACCAAGTATCCGGTCATAAGCCTGCGAAAAACCATTGTTCTGTCCGATAAACCCGCGGTAGAGATAATCATCGCTCGTGTAGATGTCGCGGTTCGTTACACCCTGGATCAGTGCGCTCACGGCAAATCCCTTGAAGCTGAAGCCCATGTTGAGTCCGAATGTGATCAGTGGTTTCTGTTTGCCGATCGGTGCTACGTCGAACTGGTCAATCACCCCATCATTGTTGAGATCGCGGTATTTGTAATCGCCGACATGCAGTGTGTAACCGGTGATAGTGGGTGTATTCAGCAATTCCTCATTGGACTGGATAATACCATCGCTGATGAGACCGAATGGTTGTCCCACCCGTTTGCCAGTGCGCTTGTTCCAGTCGTTGGGCTGGAACTGTTCGTCAATAAACAGCACACGTGACTGCTGGATCGATGCATTGCCCGTAACAAAGAAATTGAAATCCCGGAAATGGCTCTGGTAGGTACCGGTGAATTCCCATCCGCTGAAGCGGTTGATCCCGATATTTTCAGGGATGTACCTTGCGCCGATGAGTTCGATGCTTTTCCCACGCTCCTGCAGCATATCATAATAACGCTCGTAGTAATAATCAGCGGTGAACTGGATCTTGTTATTGAACAGCGACAGATCTGCACCCGCATCAAATTTGTACGCCTTTTCCCAGGTTGCATTTACGTTGGCAAGCGTCTGGTTTCCGCTGCCGCCACCTTCTGCAAGCCCCCCGCCACCCGGGTAGCCATTGCCGATCGGGTAAGTACCGGCCACATCCTGGAAATAAGATCGATAGATATAATAACCGTAATTGTCAATATTAGCATTACCCGTGCGGCCAAAGGTGGCCCGGAGTTTCAGCAGATTGATCCAGCTGATATTGTCGGCAATGAAATTTTCCTTGGCTACATTCCATCCAAGTCCTCCTGCATAGAAGAAGCCAAACTGGTTGCCCGGTTTGTACCGGTTGTAACCACTGTAATTCAGTGCAGCTTCAGCCATGTACTTACCCTTGAAGTCGTACGAGGCTTTTCCTGCTATATTGGTGAGTTTGCCCGGGATATCATAGTTGAGCAGTGTGGTTTTCTGGTCAAACAGTACCATTGACTGGATGCTGTGATCACCGATCTTTTTGTCATAACCAAGGGAAAGCTGGGCAAAGGTGTAACGTGCCCATGATGTCGAGGTGAACATGTTGACCTGGTTGACCGGTGATCCGAACAGGTTATAGGAAGTATCACCGGAAGGTGCAACCACCATATTGTATACCGGTGCCACTTTGCTGCGGTTGATAAGTGAAGACGACTGCACCGATACGTTTCCGCGTCCGCGGAAATAAAGACCCGGAAGGAACCGGTCCAGTTTGTAGTTCAGGTCGAGGTTGGCCATCACATCATTGCTGTTGTCATTGATATAACCGGAGTTCTGCACCATCGACAGCAGGTTTGTGCGGTAGTTACTGTTGCCCCCATAAGAACCATTCGGGTTGACAGCGGGATATGCATTGTTAGGGGTGCGCAGCAGTGCCTGCATGATGGCGCTTGTCTGCGCGCCCGGCTGGTTTCCCTGCTGCAGGCGGCCAAACAATTGCAGTGCGATATTGAAACGATCGTTTACATCGATATCCACTTTGGAGTTGAGCAGGTAGCGCTTGAGTTCGAGGTTGGTATTGTAGGAATTGGCCGGGTCAGAACGGAACAGGCCATCCTGGTTGAGGTAACTGAGCGATACGATGTAGCGTGCCCTCGTGCCCCCTCCCTGCACGTTCAGGTTGTAACGTGACATCAGGGCATTATCCCTGAGGATGGTATTGTACCAGTTGACATCCGGATGTCCCATCGGGTCGGATCCGGTGCGCCATGCTTCCAGGTCTTCGGCCGAGTAAGCTGCAGAGCGGCCTTCATTCAGGAGCGCTTCGTTTACCAGGTAGGAGTGCTGGTATGCGGACAGCGGGTTCGGCATACCGAGTGCCGACTGCGAACCCACTTCAGCAGTAAATGACAGGTGTGGTGCGCCGAGTGTCGGGTTCTTCGTGGTGACAAGCAACACACCCCTGGAACTGTTTTGTCCCACGAGGATTGTAGCCAGTGCATCCTTGAGGATAGACACTGATTCGATATTCTGCGGGTCGATCGAATAGATTTCGCGCTGCACCCCATCAATGATTACAATAGGTGCCTGCCCATTGCTGCCGGCATGGCCACGCAGCTGCACAGCAAACTCGGTGTTATCACTGGGCCCCGAGCCGCTGTTGTTTTTTGGGATGTTGCCGACGAATATATCCACATCGATCTGCGGACTGGTGTTGGCTGAATAAAAACCGCTGTACTGGTTGATGTTCAGTCCCGCCAGCCTGCCCTGCAATGCAGAAAGATAAAGCGAAGAGGGCGTAGTGCGTAACTGGTTACCATATACGGTTGATACGGAGCTGATAATATTGTCGGATGGTTTTGATTCATACAGGAGGTCAGTCCTGCGTTGTGTCTTGTTTACCAGTACGGCCGTATCGGCTCCGTTGGTGACACGCAGGTAAGTCTCGGTCATCCGCAGTGTAAATTCGGCGAACGAGCTGATCTTTTTTTCGCGCGTTTCGTACAGGGGATGGCTGAACAATACCGTTGCCGGGGCAGCAGTATTCAGTTCAAAAGAACCGTCGATGCCTGTGGTATCGCGCAGCGTTGTGCCTTTCACAGCAACAACCACTCCCGGCATCGGACGCGCATAGTCGTCCAGCACGCGGCCATTGACACCAGCAGGCTTTGCGGCCGGATCCTGCGCCAGGAGGGCCTGGTTGGGGAGCACCAGCAGCAACGTGCAGGCGGTGAGTACTCTTAAGCAGTTATGGAACATATAGTATGATTGTGGAAGTAAGTGGGTTGATGGTTTATTTACAGGAGAAAGTGAACAGGAACGGGTCACTCAGGCCACCGTACCCTACCCTGACGCTGCCATCGGCATTGGTAAAGAAATACTCCAGCCTCGCGATTGTCTGGGCTTCTGTCACCGAAAAGAACTGTCGCGGCCAGAGGTCTATCCGGAAGCGGCGCGCCCCGAGCGGGGTCGCCTTTGTTGCAGGTGAAGCCGTGCATACATCGATACGGTCACCGGTCGTTGTGATAGCAGTTGCACACAGGTAGATATCACCCACATTTTCCAGCGGATTGGCTGTCACACCGGCATCAAAGCCAAGGGTAATAATATCATTGTCCAGGGCAATCCGTGGCTCAACTGTTGAAAGTTGCGGATTGCAGAAGTCAATCAGGTCACCATCACCTTTTACTTCCAGGCAGGTAGGCGGGAATGTAGAACCGTAGTAGCGGGTATCATCACCGATACCATCCGTGCTGTTGGCGATGGCATATCCCATTTTGAACAACAGGTTGTCCGGTGTGGTAGGTATGGTAATAAACACATCGGCAGTTGCCTCGTCATTGCCACCAAGGCTGTAAGATGCATTGGTGTAGTAGGCTATCCATTCCCAGTCGTCGATCAGGTTACCCCCGCCGCCGACCTTGGTAGCCAGGCGAGTTGACCAGTCAAGTCCGTCCCCGTTCGGAGCGGGTACACCGACTGCCACTGGCGCCATCGCCTGGACGCCGGTTGATTTGGTTGTGGTACAGCTCATCCTTGCCTTTGTGCGTGCATTCCATGCCTTTGGCACCAGGATAGCAATCATGAGTCGTGATGACTGTGCCGAGTTGGAAGTGACTTTAACCTTCAGCGTGATGTTGAGATCTTCCCCGGCCACGATGCTTGCCGGCTGGTCAACAGTGGTAATAGAATGGCTGCAGCTGATGATCACAATAACCACTGCTGTGGCCAGTGCCCTTAAAAAGTAGTTGCGGAATTTCTTTGATTTGAGAAGTTTCATATTCCTGTGGCTTTAACCGTCGTGAATAAAATGGTGGTTATTCTTTTTCCAGGGTATAGGTGTATGAGTTCGATACACAACCCGGGCTGAACGAAATAATGATGTTACGGATCCCCTTGACCACGGGGTAATTCACCGATGATGTGGCCGACACGCCATTTTCAGCGCGGAAAAAAACCTTTGCCGGGTATTGCGGATCATCAAAACTCCAGTGCCCGTTCTTTGTTACGAGGAAAGGCACGGGGTTGGTCAGCGTATAACTGCTGTCGGAAAAAACAATCCGGAATTTTGAAAAGTCGAACCGGCTGGTGAGATCGGTCCCGTTACGGAGCGCCTGCACAATTTTCCAGGAGCCATCGATCGCCTTCTGCGGTTCCGCCGGCAGGCTGGTATTTTCCTTTTTGCAGGAATACAGCACAGCAGCAAGAACAAGCAGCAGTGCGGATATGAAACATATTTTTTTCAGCATGGCATCACGTTTATGTGGTTGTGTTTAATACAATGGGTTCTGGAGGAGTTCCGGTGATTTGCTGATCTCTTTCAGTGGTAATGGCCAGAGATACATCGCCCGGGTGAAATTGTGTTTCCTCACATTGAAAATGTTGTAGGTCTTGACAGCACCGTTGCGGCGGATTTCCATGCCATGCATCATCTGGTCCTGTGTCTGTTCGGCGATCATCCAGCGCCGTACATCAAAAAAGCGGTGGCCTTCATACATCAGCTCAACCTGGCGTTCGCGCCGGATCGCATCACGCATCTGTTCTTTTGACAGTCCTGCGGGAAGCTCATATGGACGCAATCCTGCACGGCGACGGATACTTTCAACGGCTGAGTAAACCGAAGCATCCGGGCCTGGCAGGAATTCGTTCTGCGCCTCGGCGTAGTTGAGGAGTATCTCGGCGTAGCGGATCAGCGGAAGCTGGCGTTTACTTTCGCCAAGGCTGTTATTGATGATTTCCCTGTCAACCATTTTATAAATATAAAAGCCTGTTGGGGTGCCCCGGAACACCGCGTCACCACTTGCGGATGTTGGCGGTGTGGTGGCAAGGTTTGTATACAGCAGCACAGGGCTCGCTGCGTTGGTTCCGAAAATCGGACGTAAGGTGGAGTCGTGGATAATGGTATAGTCAAGGCGCGGATCCCTGTTGGAGTACGGATTCTGCGCGTCATAACCCGAAGCAGGGTCAGTGATGGCCAGGCCGTTTGCCATACCGAAAGCATCCACTGTTTCCTGGTATGGGAATGGTCCCCCGCTGCCTCCCCGTGAAGGCACATCCCAGAAACTCTCGAGGTATTTGTTATTGTTCATCATCCGCGAAATGATTTGTTCGGATGTGAAACGCTCCATAAACTGGCGCTGGAACCCGAAACCCTTCTCTGCCGGATGGGTGGTCGAATCGTAATAAAGGGAATGTGCATTCAGACCGATGACCGCTGCGGCCGCATCGGCTGCAAGTTTCCAGCGGTTGTTGTCCGCATCCGGATAGGCCACGATCGAAGCGAGTGCACCACCCCCGGAGGTACCGCCATTGTTAAACAGCGGACTGGCTGCAAACAGCAGCACACGGGATTTCAGTGCCAGGCAACCCGCGCGGCTGATCCGGCCAAACTGGGAGCCCGACTGGATATTGGGAAGGTTGGAGGCAGCAAAATCACACTCGGCCAGGATATAGTTCACACATTCCGCATAGGTATTGCGGATTGCCGGAATGGTGTTTTCAGCTGTATAAACGGTGTCGCCGATCAGGGGTACACCACCGTAGTGCTGGAGCATCATTGCATAATACCAGGCACGAAGGAAACGCGCTTCCGATTCGGTGGCCGTTTTCTGCGAAGCAGAGAATGGCATACGATACAGGTTGCGCAGGAAGATGTTGACCGCGCGGATGTTCTTATATGGTATTCCCCAGGCATCGTCAGGTACTACGGTAGGATTTACCGAAGCGGTGGCAAACTGGATGAAACCATTGGTACTGGACGCATTCGGACCCTCTGCCTCATCGGATGAAGCATCAAGACCGGCCGCATAACCGCCACCGCCGAACCGGCGGGGATCCTGGGTGAAACCAATGTCTGAATAAATCTGGCTGAG
The DNA here is from genome assembly GCA_004173355.1 of Chitinophagaceae bacterium. Lineage (GTDB taxonomy): Bacteria > Bacteroidota > Bacteroidia > Chitinophagales > Chitinophagaceae > JBEVJC01. The sequence goes on from SEAD01000044.1 coordinate 7,541, forward strand.
GAAAGCAATCGAGTTGGTGCTATCCGCAAATACCGTCTGCTCGTTGAGGCTGGAAGTAACGGTCTGGTCGAGAAAGCCATTCTTGTTGCAGGATACAATAGCAACAACCAGCAGCGTCGTCAGTGGCAGCAAAAGTAATTTTCGCATTCTGGGTGGTTTATGATAGTAAAACGTTTTAGCAACACGGACTAAAGAAAACCCGACAGGTTGATTGTCCGGCGCTGGCCGTATCAGATCGGGATACTAATAAAACTGGACAAGGGTGCAGGCGGAAGGGCCTGTTGACAGTGAGGTTTTTTGTGTCTCATAAGCAAGCAATTTGTTTTTGACCATAGCGGTCAGTTAAGTAGCAGTCGTGGTTCGTTGGCTGGCCTAAATTTGGGATAAAAGAAACGATTTAGCAAATTTCTGACAGTATATTCTTAAAAAATATTTATGTCACGCTAATGCTTCGCTACCACTATCCCTGTTTTTCCAGACCAGCCGTTTGCCTTGAAGCCATACCGGCGGCACCCGTGAGTGCGGCATTTTCACCGAGACTTGAAAGGCAATATTTTGCACCCGCGGCAACACGGGCAAGATAATTATCGATATGCGTTACAAAAAATCCGGCAGCTTTTGCAATGTTTCCGCCGATCACGATGTTATTGTATCCATGCTCCCCGTATTGCCCTGCAATGAAGCCGCCGAGGTTTTCGCCAAACTCCCGGAACACGGTGGCCACGGTGTCATCCTCCCCGCGCACCGTGGTCAGTTCCTTCACGCCGCTGATTTTTTTTCCCGTCAGTTCCGCATAACGTGCAACGAACCACCGGGTAGACAGGTAATCCTCCGCGATGCCGTCACGGTACGGAGCGCACCAGAGGTCTGCATCCACCACATCGCCTCCCGCCCTGAAAGCCGACCCCAGACCGGTGCCCAGCGTAATACCCATGATATTGTCCTGACCCCGTACAGCGCCACCAAGCACTTCCCCTTCCAGGAAGGCACAGGCATCATTCATAAAATGTATCAGTGCCGGGTCAATGGAAAGACGTGTAGCAAGTTCCTGTTTCAGTTCCAGTTTATAAAGGGAGCGGAATTTATCCTGGTCGCGGATCAGGCAGATCCCGTTTGGATAATCGAAAGGACCGGGCATGGCGATACCAACGGCGATGTCCTTGTGTCGAAGGCTGTGGAGACTGGAGGAAATGGCATCAGACCAGGTACCAAGGATTTCATCTGCGGTACCGCGACTGTTCAGGTCGATCCTGTTACCGGAACCCTGGATGGGTAATCCCTCTTCAATACTGACCAGCGATGTGGTGATATGCGATCCGCCAATATCAGCACCCAGGATGGGAGTCGTGTTCATAAGCAATCAAAAAGTTGTAGTGCGCCAAAACGCATGACAAAGTACAAACTATTGTTTAATCGTTTTAGCAATTCCCCCGTATTTTTATAATAATTTTTTAATCCCGCTGTAAGTCGACGGATTTTTGATTGTTTTGCCATAGCCGAATAACCATGTTTCCAACCCTGCCACACCTCATTTATTACTTTACCGGTTTACGGGTCGCACTGCCGGTGCAGACTTTTGGTGTTTTTGTTGCCCTCGCTTTCTGGTTGTCCTACCTGGCTTTCAAATCAGAATTCCGGCGGAAGGAACGACAGGGGCTGATTCTTCCCTTCCGGGAAAAAAACAGGGGCAACCGCGCTGCATCCCTCCGGGAAGTCCTGTTGTACGCGGTTTGCGGCTTCCTGATCGGTTACAAGGCAGTTTATGCTTTTGCCGGGTACAGCCGGTTTGTGCAATACCCGGCGGACACCATTTTCTCCATGAAAGGAAGTATTACGGGCGGACTGGCCTGTGCACTGCTGGCGGGCCTTTATATCTATGCCAGCCGTCGCGCCCTGCAGGGCACGGGTTCCATGGAAAAAGAGATAGACGTTTATCCGCATGAACGGACCGATCGTTTATTGCTCTGGTGTGCCAGCTTCGGGTTTGCAGGCAGCCTGTTATTCCCGAAACTCGAAAATCTCAGCGGGCTTTTCCGCGACCCGCTTGCGTTCCTGACAACCTTTGAGGGACTTGCATTTTATGGCGGTTTCATATTTGGTGCCGCTATCTTCCTCTATATCACCACCCGCCGGATGGGAATACAACTTATTGACGCCATGGATGTGGGAAGCCCGGGTATGATGCTGGCTTATGGTGTCGGCCGGATGGGCTGCCACCTTTCAGGCGACGGAGACTGGGGCCTGGTCAACAACAATGAAAAGCCCGGGTGGCTTGGCTGGCTGCCTGACTGGGCATGGGCATTTAACTACCCGCACAATGCCGAAGGACGTGGGCTTACCATCGATGGATGTATCGGGGATTATTGCACGGTACTACCCGACCCTGTTTATCCCACATCACTTTATGAATCGCTGCTTTGTATATTGCTGTTTGGTTTATTATGGTCGCTGCGTTACCGTTTACGCCGGCCCGGTCTGATGTTCTTCCTCTTTATCCTGCTCAACGGACTCGAACGGTTTTTCATGGAGTTTATCAAACTCAACAAGCTCACCTGCATCGGCAATACCTGCCTGAGCCAGGCACAGTATATTGCCCTGGTGTTTATTATTACGGGTATCGCGGGACTGGCATGGTTTGTCCTGAACCCGCGCCGGGGAAGGTTTACAGCCTGACAACCATCAGATCACCAGTTTGTTGATACCCGGCCTGAGTATCGTTTTCTTCCCCCTCCACAGCAGCGTGCCGGTGGTACCCGGAGGCAGCGTGACCGTTGCATGCAACTGTGCAGACAGGAGTTTGTAATCCACGCTGAGTGTGCCGTTCGGATGGCTGATCTCCCCTTTTGCTTCTTTCAGTAAACCCAGTTTTGGTTCGATGAGTACCGACGCAAAACCAGGCGCGGCACTTTCAATGCCCAGTACCGTACGGAACAGTTCAATATTCGGACTGCTTCCCCATGCATGGCAATCGGACCGGGAAGTGTTTACATTCGGTTCCTCCGCCCAGGTGGTCAGGCCGGACCGGATATTCTCCCTCCATACATCCAGCCAGGTAAGGTAATCGTTGCCCAGTCCCGCTTTCACGAGCGCCTGGTGTAAATAGTATTTGAAATAAATGGTACACGCGGTCAGTGATTTGTCCGACAGCATCTGTCCGGCAAGTTGTTTCGCTTCCTGCCCCCTGATCAGGCCGGTAAGGATCGCGAGTGAGTTGGCATGTTGTGAAAAATGGGTTTTGTCATCGGTATCGGCAAACATTTTCTTCTCTGCATTCCAGTAACGTTTACGGATCGTCTGTGCCAGCTGGTCAGCCTTGCCTTTGTACAATGCAGCATTGGCGGGCATTCCCATTTTTCCTTCCATTTCCGCCATCCACTGGTAAGCCATCAGCAGCTGCAGGTCGATGATGGATGAGCGGCCTTCAGCAGACCTTGGTGGCGATCCGACAAACCAGTCCTTCCCTCCTGCCCAGTCTACAAATGTCCAGTAAGGCGTATGGCGCAGCGATCCGTCATCGGACTGGTACCTGCTGAAAAAATCCAGCACCGATCTTGCGCCGATGAGTTTGTCTTTTACAAAACCTGCATCCGGCCTGTACATCCAGTAGTCGTGCAACATCCCGATATACCATAGTGAAAAAGTGGAAATGACCTGCGCACTGCGTGTGGGATAACGGCTGTAGGTAACGCCTTCGGGTAATCGGGAATGGTCCATCAGTGTCAGTGCATTCCGCGCGAGGCGATCATCACCCGCATAAAAATAAGAGACCAGTGCCTGGATCCGGGTGTCGCCGATGTATTGCAGCTGTTCGTAGTACGGACAGTCCATATAGGTCTCCGTCGCATTCAGCCTTGCCGTGCGCCAGCCAATATCCAGGATCTCCTGCAGGCTGTCACCCGCTCCTTCAAATTTTGCAGCGGGGCGGAAAGGAAAACCGGTAAATGTGCCATACAGATCATCAATGACCAGCGGTTCGGCCGCAGTACGCACATATAACCGGATATACCGGTAGGTGCGGTAATTCAGTGTGGTAAAGGATTGTCCGTCTTTCCCGTTTGACAGGAGGCTGTCCGTGCGACCTACAAAGTCTTTCCCCTCCACTTCATTCCGGTTTCCTTTTTTCATACCACCCTCGCGGTTTTTATCATACAGCGATTCAGCATAACCCAGTGACAGGCCTGCACCTGTTCCCTTGCTGAAACTGATGGTTAGATATGCATTGGTCAGGTAATCCTGGTCGAGTAACAGGGTGACGGAACTGTTGGCCGGGATGGTCAGCGGCTGCCTGTGCAACGGGAAACCTTCGGGCACCGTGATCCCGCTGGCGATCCGGACGCGGTTGATCCGTTGTTCCACCATTTCCATCGCAGGGATAGCGGATGGCACCAGCATCCATCCAAATCCATCGGATGTGCCCTTACGCTTTCCATCAAGGATCGCATTTGCCTGGGGCCATTTGCTGTCGTCAGTTGCCGGATCCCACCATTTCATCACTGACTGGTTCATGTCCACCAGTTGTCCGGTGCTTGCCGCAAAGAAAAACCCGGGAATGGGCAGATGGCCTTTGTCACGGATACATTTCCAGGACTTGTTGCTGTTGAGCTGCTGCTCCTTTACGGTAGCTCCCTGCAGGATAAAACCTGTACGGAAACTGATCTGTGCTTCGGGTACTGAATTGGCTTCATTCCAGACTACTGCTGTGATATTATTTTTCCCTGCCACCAGCGAAGCGGCGAGATCGACGGTTTCATAATTCCAGTGGGTAAGGTCTCCCCGGGCCGGACCCAGCGACACCTGCCTGCCATTCACAAAAAGTTTGTAGCGGTTGTCTGCGGTCACATACACGGGAAATGAGGCAGGGCGTGTGTCGAGACTGATATCCTTCCGGAAATAATACACCCCGTAACCACGACCATCATCGTCGGCAGCTGCGATCCACTGGGCATTCCAGTTTGCTTCGCCCTGCGTCCGGTCGCCGGGTCCAGGCGCTGCCGCAGCAGTCTGCAGTGACGGATCAGCTGCACGGGTCTTTTTATAAACGTCGGATGGAGGTACAGACTGTCCGGAAGAAAATAGCGGAAGCTGTAAAAAACAGAACACAACAGGCAGCAGTGGTTTCATTGTACAACGGCGTTTTTAATCGTTAATGCAGGAAGCGTCAATATACAACTAATTCGTTTTAGCAAACCGGCTAAAAATTTCCCCCCAGGCATTTACAGCGAGCGCAAAAAAAATCCGCCGGTACCAGGCGTTGAGCCATTGACCAGCGGATGAAAAATATTACAGGCCTGTAAGCCGGATTCTGTCGTGGACTATCATTTATCTGTCCGTCAGGTTACCCTGCCGGATCAATCTGCCTACCCTCCATCATCGGGCGAGTAACCCTCAGGCGATGGTATATGTGGCATTTCAGCATGCAAGGTTTACCCGCGATCTATGTTACCATAAAAAGCCGTGAGCTCTTACCTCACGTTTTCACCTTTGCTTTGTCCACCGGAGCTTCAGCAGAAGCGGGCCTGGGACCGGATGTATTCCGGTCGCTGCCCTCCCGCGCTGAAGCCCCGGCCGATAAAGTAGCTATTCTCTGTGGCACTGTCTGTTCCGGGGTCCCGTATTGCTACGGTTCCGGACCCGGCTCTTCACCGGTGCAATACTCTGTGCTGTCCGGACTTTCCTCCCTCCCTTGCGGAAGTGCGATAGTCCGGCCTGTAATAATATTTTAAAGAACTAATACTGGAAAAAAATCTCTGTGGCACCATATCCGAACCGCGAATCATACTGGTTGACAAACGACTTTACTTCCCGTTTTGTTTTCAGTATTTCATGGATCTCATCTTTCAGTTTTCCTGAACCGAGTCCGTGCACCACCGTCAGCGAAGGCTGCACATGTGCAATGGCCAGATCATAAAACTTTTCAAAAGTCTTCAGCTGCAGGGTCAGGATTTCGAAGTTGTCCATCTTCTGCCATTCATCGGTCAGTTTCTCCGCATGCAGGTCCACTACCGATCTTGCGGCCTCCAGGTGCTGGCGGGCTTCCTTTGCATTGTACACCTTATAGCCCTTTGCCGAGAGTTTACTGGTGTCCACATAATCGGGTACAACTTTATCGGGATATTCCTTGAAGATGTTGAATGAAAATGTGGGCTGGTTCTTTTCCTTTATTTCCTGGATCTTGTTGAACAGCTGTTTTGGCTTGAGTTTCAGGATCGATTCAAAATACTCCGCCTTCTTCTTGCTGGGTTCGGTCAGGGAAAACTCAAACTCAAATGCGGGACTATCGTTCACGTTTTCAAAATCCATGTCGTGGATATAGAAATCCTGGAACGGCAGGATCACATTTTTCAGTTCAAAATTATTCTTCCCGGCCAGGTTGAGCAGGTAGGTAAAATGATAGGGCTGGGTGGTGCGGTTGACGAGATGGATTTTGAGCCGGTCTACCAGCTCATCCCCGAATTCATCATTCGCAAATACGGGCAGCATGGTCAGCCATACGCCATCCACCACTTTTTCCACCGGCACATATTTCTCCCGTTTTACATCATCGATATACTTCTTTTCCTTTTTGGCAGGAACCAGTTTTTTCTCCGAAAAACGTTTGAAGTACGGGAAATCAATCTGGTCAAAGTGCACGGGGAATTTGACGCCCCTGACTTCCACCATAGCCATCTTTTCATTAATAAAATCTACGATCCGCCCCTCCTCATTGGAGTGCATGATCAGCACGGTATCTCCTAACTGGTATTTCACGGCGCAAAGATAACACTAAGCGGGCTTTTCTCACTCGGCCCCCTGCTTCGCCAGTTTGCTGTTTTTGTGACTGTAGGTGAAGTAAACGACCAGTCCCAGTCCCAGCCAGATCAGGAACCGGATCCAGTTGGAATGGTGTTCCTGCGCCATCAGGTAAAGGCAACTGATCAGTCCCAGTACCGGAAGCAGCGAGAATGATTTCCGGAAAGCGAGTACCGCCATTACGATACTGACTACCCAGAACAGGAGCATCGGGAACGTTTCGGCGCTGAACAGGCCGGCGAAATACCGGAGCTTTACCGGTGTTCCGTTGTCGGAAGCGACTGAACTCACAGAGTTGATTTCCACGGAGGAGATCTTTTTGCCCGTCAGTGCGGGATCAATAATATAACTGGTATCACCTGTCCCGAGTGCCGGCACGTTGAAAACACTTGGCTGTACATTGCGTCCCGACACGTCGCCAATCATTACCGAACCGGTAGCGGACTCAAAAGCATAACCCGTATTATTAACCACCTGCAGTGAATCGCTGGTCTCGCCGACCCGTGTGATACTGACATTTTTTTCCGGGGCACCGGGCTCCATGTAAACGATCAGTCCCAGCGCAATGACCAGCATCAGGGGCACAATAATTTTTCCATTTACAAACGGCACTTTGAACCGGGAGTGCTGCTGCTGGTTGCTGGTCTGTAATACCAGCACCCCGCCACAAACCAGTACAAAGGCAAAAAGTGTCCCGATACTGGTCAGGGCCAGCACCACATTCAGGTTGAGGAATAGTGCGGGTATCCCAACGAGGCAACCCGTAAGGATGGTAGAGAAGGAAGGTGTTTTATAAATCGGGTGGATCTTTGAGAAAATCTTTGGCAACAGTCCGTCGCGGCTCATGGCCATCCAGATCCGCGGCTGGCCCATCTGGAACACCAGCAATACGCTGGCTGTTGCGATAATCGCACTGATGGCAACCACCTTGGCAATAAACGTCATACCCACTTTATCAAATACCATGGCCAGCGGATCGCCGACATTCAGGTTGGAATAATGCACCATACCCGTGAGTACCAGGGCGAGAATCACATAAAGGATCGTACAGATGATCAGTGAATAGATCATACCCCTGGGCAGGTCCCGCTGGGGATCCTTACACTCTTCTGCGGTGGTACTGATCGCATCAAACCCGATATAGGCGAAGAACACAGCCGACACACCTTTCAGGATGCCACCAACACCAGTGGGGGTAAACGGAGACCAGTTATCGGGATTGATATAGAATGAACCCGCAACAATCACCACAAAAATCACTGCCAGTTTAAGCAGCACCATCAGGTTGCTGGCATTCCTGGATTCGCGTACACCGCGGAACACGATAGCGGTGATCAGGATCACGATCAGCAGTGCAGGAAGGTCCATGATCACCCGGAGATTGCCGAGTTGTGGGGCATTGGTCCAGGCAGCCACCTGTTCGGCTGCACCTTCGGTAAATCCGTCGCGGGCCGATACATAATCCATACTCAGCCATTCCGGCCAGTGGAAACGCAAACCGCCTATCTGTATACTATTGAAAATCCGGGTAAAATAATCGCTCCATGAAATGGCAACTGCGATATTGCCGATGGCATATTCCATCAGGAGATCCCACCCGATGATCCACGCAAAAATTTCACCGAAGGCAACATAGGAATAGGTATAGGCTGAGCCGGCTACGGGAACCGTTGAGGCAAACTGGGCGTAACACAGGGCCGCAAAACCGCAGGCAATGGCCGTAAACACATACAGGAAAACCACGCCCGGACCACCGTCGGCAGAAGCTTTACCAATACTGCTGAACACTCCTGCCCCGATCACTGCGGCAATGCCTAAGGCCGTCAGGTCCTTCACTCCAAGCACTTTTTTGAGACCGGATGTGTGGCCTTCCGCGTCACTGAGACCCATTTCAGCCTCTTTCAGGATTGTGGGGATTGATTTCTTGCGGAAAATTGTATTGGCCATCAGCAGTTGGTTGTTTTGAGGGGTTCAAAATAAAGAAAAAAACGGAAGTCGCCCGGTTAGATTCACCGGGTTACCGGCAGGCAGGCAAGCACAGGGAAATTGATACAATGCGTGTGCGGGTCAACCTCAGTAGTCCCGCTGCACGAGGAAGCGGGCCAGCTCGCGCAGCGGCTGCTTCCGGATATTCATCACCGCTATATCTTCCAGGTGTTGCAGGGCTTCATCGAGATAGCGGTCTTTCAGCTGCATCGCCCATTTGTCTACCTCACATTCGCGGTAGAGGTCCAGTACCTGCGCTACTTTACCGGGTGCGTTTCCTGCAAGCAGATCTTCCAGCCGCTCCCGCTGTTCTCCGGTAGATTCCTGCAGGGCATGGATCAGCAGGAAGGTTTTTTTGTTTGAAAGGATATCACCTCCCACCTGTTTGCCGAATTTACCAGGATCACCAAATGCATCAAGGTAATCATCCTGTACCTGGAAGGCCAGTCCGAGTTTTTTGCCGAAGGCGTAGATATGTTGCTGGTTCCCTTCCCCCGCGCCACCCAGGATGGCACCGAGCTGCAGGCTGGCAGCAAGCAGCACCGAGGTTTTGAGGCCGATCATTTCCAGGTAGGTTTCGAAAGCCACATCGGGCAGTTTTTCAAAATCCATATCCAGCTGCTGGCCTTCACACACTTCCCTTGCGGTCTGGTTGAACAGGTCCATCACACCATGGATATGCCGCGTGCTTACCTTGTTGAGGTACTCGTAAGCTTTGACCAGCATCACATCCCCGGCAAGGATGGCTGTGCTCTCGCCAAACCGCAGGTGCACGGTTTCCATGCCCCGCCTCAACGGCGCCTTATCCATGATATCATCGTGGATCAGGGAAAAATTATGAAAGAGTTCGATGGCCGTACCTACCTGCCAGGCGTCCTGGCTGATTTCGGCAAAGAGTTCATTGCCCATCAGGCAGAGCACCGGACGCACACGTTTGCCGCCGATGGACAGGAAATATTCATTCGGTCCGTACAGGCTCGATGGCTGCCCGGGAAAATGCGCGGTATTGAAATAATCGGCGAACTGCGCGGATAACTGTTCAAAAGACTGCATAGGGCGGGCCTGTTATTTCTTCTTGTTTTTTTTCGGTTTGTTATTTTCTTCGGTAAGCTCTTCATCGCTCAGCACCCATACATAATCCAGCTGGCGTTTGAGCAGGTTGGCCGCAGCCACCTTGATGCGCACCTTATCACCCATCCTGAATTTTTTTCCGCTGCGCATACCTACGAGTGCGTAGTCGGTTTCCACATGGCGGAATTCATCATACTCAAGCAGGCTGTTGATGCTGACCAGCCCTTCGCATTTGGTATCCACCGTTTCCACCCAGAAGCCGAAACTGGATACACCACTGATCACGCCATCGAAATCTTCACCCACAAACTGCTGCATATACTGCACCTGTTTGTATTTGTTCGATGCCCGTTCACATTCCATCGCTGCGCGTTCGCGTTCGCTGCAATGTTTACATTTTTCCTCCATCGCCTTATCGATTACGATGTCCTCATCGAGCACTTCCTGCAGGATCCGGTGCACCATGATATCGGGGTAACGGCGGATCGGGGAAGTGAAATGGCAATAGTGTTCAAAACCGAGACCGTAATGACCTACATTTTCAACAGTGTACTTGGCCTTGGCCATTGTACGGATACCCAGTTGTTCGAGTACATGCTGTTCGGGCCGGCCATGCGCGGCTTTAAGCAGTTTGTTGAATGATTCGGCGATTGCCTGCGGTGAACTCATATCGAAGCCATGGCCGAACTTATTGGCAAAGGCGATAAACGGCAGCAGCTTCTCCTCATCGGGTGTATCATGCACGCGGTAAGGGAATGGCACTTCCTTGTTCTTGACTTTTATTTTCGCCACGATTTCGGCAACCGCGCGGTTGGCCATCAGCATGAATTCCTCAATCAGCTGGTGCGACTCCTTGCTTTCTTTTACCACGATCCCGATCGGGAAACCTTTTTCATCGAGTTTGAAGCGTACCTCGGTGGAAGAGAAATTGATTGCCCCTTTATTGAACCGGCGTTTGCGCATTTTCTGCGCAATCTCATTGAGGATAAGAACCTCTTCCGACAGTTCACCGGTGCTGGTCTCGATGATCTGCTGGGCATCTTCGTAGGTAAAACGCTTATCGGAATGGATAACGGTCCGTCCGATCCAGTGTGATTTTATTTCTGCCTTCGGGGTCACCTCGAAGATGGCGGAGAAGGTCAGTTTGTCTTCATGCGGACGCAGTGAACAGAGCACATTGGAGATGTGTTCCGGCAGCATCGGGTTTACGCGGTCAGGCAGGTAAATGGAAGTGGCGCGCTGGTAGGCGGCCTTGTCCAGCGGGTTGCCATACTCCACATAATGGCTTACATCGGCGATATGCACACCGATTTCATAGTTGCCATTGGCCAGCCGTACAAACGAGATGGCATCGTCAAAGTCCTTGGCATCTGCCGGGTCGATAGTAAAGGTGAGGATGTCCCGCAGGTCGCGGCGTTTTTTGATTTCCCCTTCACTGATCACATCTGGGATCCGCGCTGCTACCTCGAGGGCATCATCGGGGAAGTCGAGGGAGAACCCTGCTTCCAGCATGATTTCCTTCATGGCTGCATCATCGGCATTTTCCGGATCGAGTACGGCCAGGATTTCGCCCACCGGGCGTTTATCGCCATTATCCCACTTCACCATTTTTGCCACTACCCTGTCCTTATCCTTTGCCCCGTTGAGGCTTTGCATCGGGATAAAAAGGTCGGGCATTGGTTTGTCGGTTTCCGGGACGAAGAAGGCAAATGTTTCATTGAGTTGCAGCTGTCCGATGAATTCGGTGCGCTTGCGTTCGAGTACTTCTATCACATCCCCCTGCAGGCGTTTACCACCGGTGTTTTTGACACGTGCCACAACGATGTCGCCATGCATGGCAGTGGCGAAATCACCCGGTCGCACGATGATATCGGATTCCATCCCCGGCACGATGACAAAACCCATCCCTGAACGGGTGATATCGAGTTTGCCTTTGAAGGTTTTGCCTCCGGAGGTTTGTTGTTTCTGTTTTTTTGAATGGTTATTTTTTCTACCCATTATTGTTGTTTGTCCCGTTTCAGCGGGAGTTGTATAAAGTTAATGACAAGCCGGTTGAATTCATCCCCGCCATTAAATAAAAAATGGTGCTGGACGGGGATCACATACAGCGGCAGGCCGGTGAGTTCATTGTTGAATTTCTGCAGCCGCACTGCATCCTTTTCCGTGGTCAGGATGAGTTTGTTGGCAGAGGAGAGTCCGCTGAACTTATTACGGATCTCCCGGAGATCATCGATGGTGAAGATGTGATGGTCTGCATACCGCAGCAGCGTGAATGATGCAGTCTGTTGTTCGAGCAGTTGCTGCAAGGGCCGCGGATTGGCGATACCTGTTACCAGCAGCACTTCCAGCGATTCGGAGAGGATGCTTTTATGTTTCTCCAGCAGGTGGTATGGTGTGCCGTAACGGATGCTGGTAAAAAATACGGATTGTTTTTCCAGGGGCCGGATTTCGCGGATGATCTTTTCCCTTTCGGTAACCGGGAGTGATGGCGGGCACTTGGTTACAACGATGATATCCGCACGCCGGGCCGACGAACGCAGGTCGCGCAGGTCGCCGGTTGGCAGGTAAAAATCACGCGTGAACAGGTTGGAATATTCGGTAAGCAGGATATTAAAACCCGCGGTGATTGCGCGGTGCTGGAATGCATCATCGAGGATGATCACCTGTGTATCCGGGCGGTCATGCAGCAATTGCGGCACCGCTTCAATCCTTTTTTCCCCGACAGCTACCGGTATCCCCGGAAATTTTTCATGGAACTGCATCGGTTCATCGCCAATATCAAGCGCAGTGGTACCTGGTCCTGCCAGTGCATAACCGGTAGTCTTGCGTTTATACCCGCGGCTCAGCGTTGCGATCTGGTAATGTTCTTTCAGCAGTCGCACCAGGTACTCCACCATCGGCGATTTGCCGGTACCACCCACCGACAGGTTTCCCACACAGATCATGGGCAGGCCGAAGCTGGATGACTTTGAAATATTGCGGTCGTACAGCCAGTTCCGCACGGTTATTCCCAGCCAGTAAAGAAGGGCAAAGGGAAAGAGCAGTATGCGGAAGGATTTCAGGAAAACGTTAGAAAACATATTGGTTATACGGTGTGATACAGAGGTTTAAAGGTACGTCAAATTCGTGCCTGTCGACGATCCGGTCAACCGGCTCAAAATAACTGAAGCCAACCTTAATACAGTCGGGCCGGCAGGAAGCCAGGTAAATATCATAAAAGCCCTTGCCATAGCCAACACGGTACCCTTCGGTGTCGAAGGCCAGGAGCGGGACAAAAACAAGATCGATCTCCTCCGGCGGGATAATTTCCGTGCCCTGCGGTTCCAGGATATTCAGTTCATGCCGGGTAAATGGGGTATCAACGTCGGTGAGCACTGCCTGCATCGTCCGGTCGGTGAAATCGGCAACGGGATAACAGACTTTCAGTTCAGGATTGCGGAAACGCAGGTATTCGGTGAAGAGGTGGCTATCCGGCTCATTGTTTTCTTCGATCGGCCAGAAACTGAGCAGGGAATTGAGAAAAGGTATTCCGGCAGACTGGAACCCGATCAGCAGCAGGTCGTCCAGCCGCATGCGTTCCTGCTCACTGAGCTCCATTCGTTTGTCCCGGTAGGCTACGCGGATTTCTTTTTTATCCATGGGTTTAACTGTTGGGAGGATGCTGCAAAAGCGAAGCCAATATATGGGGCCGGTAACAAGCGCTCAGGCGGGATTTAATCCTTCGCGGCAGGCTCGTTGATAAACACCGAAAAAATAGTGGTGCCGTAATTTTTTTCAAAACTGTACAGGGGAAACGACTGGTAATTATTTCTCGGGGTATGCTCCAGTACAAACCATCCTCCCGGCGCGAGCAGCCCCTGTGAATGCACCAGCCTGGGAAGGTCATCAATATTCGTAAGGGCATATGGCGGGCCTGCAAAAATAAAATCAAACTGGCTCTGGCAGTCACGGATAAAACGGAACACATCCGACTTCATTATCTTCAGCGGTACGCGCAGTGTATCCGATGTTTTTTTGATAAACTCATACATCGTGGTATCCTTTTCCACGATCGTCAGGTCGGTGGCACCACGTGATGCCAGCTCGTAACTGATATTGCCCGTGCCGCCAAACAGATCGAGCGTCCGGAGGTTGGGGATATCCAGTTTATGCTGCAGCACATTGAACAATCCCTCTTTCGCGATATCAGTGGTGGGCCTGGTGTAAGGCATCTTCGAAGGCGGGTTGAATTTGCGACCGCCATGTTCGCCGCCTATGATTCGCATCTTGCCAGGTCATTTAACGAAGTGAAAAAATGCGAAGGGTAGTTTTCCCCTTTCACCCGTGGCCAGGCAGGAAGACGGAATTCGATGTGGAGGAAGTACTGGTATAATTCACGGTAAAGAATGGATTGTTTGTCCACCAGTCCCGAAATATAAAGCGTAGTCCCTTCTGCAGGCAGGTCAAATACCCGGCAGCATTGCAGCAGGTAATAAATCACATCCGACGGCGAGGTATAGGGAAATGTCTGTGCCAGTTTGAGATCGCTTCCCGCAGACACGAGTACGGCAAAATCATCGGCGCGGAAATCAACCAGTATGGACGCAGTGCCCTCACCTGCTACCAGGTTACGGATTCCCACAGAATACTGGTGGGAGTATTTTGCCATCCTAAAATAACGCGTCACCCACTGGTGGATATCTGAAGGTACAGCGTAGGTGTTGCGGATCTGCCAGTTGCGGATGTTATCGGTAAATACCTCGTCGAATGAGGTGATACCATAGCCCGTTTCCAGCAGTTGCCTGTTGCCCTCTTCGTTAAAATACTCCATCGGTACGAGGATGCTCTGCGGATGGTCATAACAGACGCGGACCCTTGTAAAATCCAGCGAAAGCTGCGGGTGCAGGCGGTACAGCTCTTCCAGTTCGGGCAGGCCAACTTTCTGGCCGGTGCACCACGACAGGTATTGCAGGGTGCCATCTTCCAGGTCGGTCAGCGAAAATCCGACATGGCGCTCCCCGATGCGGACAGAGAGCAATGAGTTCTCTGGCCGTGGCTGCTGGTCGGTTGATATCGTATACACCTGTTTCATCCGGAATGAGTGCAAATATAGGGAGAGAGAATCAGTAAACTGCGTGGAAGCTGACGGAAGCACTGCCTTCGAAATTGTCGATAGGCGGGTTCAGCTTCTCCACCGAAACCATCACTTCAACCAGCTGGGGAAACTGCCTTACAGCCTCCTCGCCAATCGTCTGCACCAGTGTTTCGAGCAGGTCCACCGGCTCCTGCATGATGGTATTGATAATATTGAAGAGGGCCGAATAATCAACCGTATCGCTGATCTCCCTGACTGGCAGCGCTGGTGCGGGATATCGTGCCCACATGTTTACCACAAAGTCATTTCCCTTCTGGCGTTCTTCGGGATAAAGGCCATGGAAGGCACGAAATCGTACGTTCCTGAGTTCAATGGTAAGCGTATGCGGCATTCGGTTGTTTTATTGATCAGTGGAGGCCACTGGCACTCAGGTAACGTTCGGCATCCAGCGCAGCCATACATCCGCTGCCCGCAGCCGTTACAGCCTGGCGGTAAATTTTATCCTGCACATCCCCTGCTGCAAACACACCCTCCAGGTTGGTTTTCGATGTTCCGGGGGTGGTCTGGATATATCCTTCCGCATCGGTAGTCAGGTAATCCCGGAAGATATCCGAATTGGGATGGTGGCCGATAGCGACAAAGAAACCGTTGATAGCGATCTCCGATTTTTCACCGGTTTTATTGTTGCGGATCCGGACGGCCGATACGGTTTTGTCACCAATGATCTCATCGGTTTCGGTATTCCAGTAGACTTTGATATTCGGGGCATTCAACACACGATCCTGCATCACTTTGCTGGCGCGCATTTCATCCTTGCGGATAAACATGTGTACCGTGCTGGTGAGTTTCGAAAGATAAAGTGCCTCTTCGGCAGCAGTATCCCCTGCCCCCACGATGGCCACTTCCTTGTTGCGGAAAAAGAACCCGTCGCAGACCGCGCAGGCGCTCACCCCAAACCCATTGAGACGCTCCTCACTTTCCAGTCCGAGCCATTTGGCACTTGCCCCGGTGGAAATGATGACGGCATCTGCCTCGATCCATTTTTCCTCGTCAATCTGGACCTTGTACGGCCGGCTGCTGAAATCAACCTTTGTGGCCAGGCCGAAACGGATATCCGCGCCCATACGAACCGCCTGCTTCTCGAAATGCACCATCATCTCCGGCCCCTGGATCCCATCCGGATAACCCGGGTAATTTTCCACTTCAGTGGTGATGGTCAGTTGTCCGCCTGGCTGGATCCCCTGGTAAAGCACGGGTTTCAGGTTGGCGCGGGAAGCATATATGGCAGCAGTGTAACCAGCGGGTCCACTACCAATTATGAGGAGGGAAACTTTTTCGTTCGCAACGGTCGATGTCATTGAATCGGTGTTTTTAATCGGCAAAAATAAGTGAATTAACGGTCCGGTTAACGCTTATTGCCCTGACGTTACTGCCTGTTAATAAAACAGACAGGGGAACAGAAAGTTCTGGGGATAAAAAGGGGAATGCCGGCGGCTGCCGGCATTCCCTGGTAAATTGTGAATTATCGGGCTTAACCGTGATCGATTATCTTTTTGTCCACTTCTTCGAGGCTCTTCCGCTCTTCGGCCAGTTCCTTCAGCTTCTTGCCATAGGCAAGTTTGGTGATCAGGGCAAACAGCACCGGCACCACAAAAATTGCCAGGGTGGTGGCTGCAATCATCCCGCCGAAAACCGTCCAGCCAATGGTCTGCCGGCTTTCTGAAGCCGCACCGGTCGCGATCATCAGCGGTACCACCCCGAGTATAAAGGCAAGGGAGGTCATCACGATCGGACGAAGCCGGAGGCGTACCGCCTGCAGGGTGGCATGCACCACATCAATGCCCCGGTCGACCCGCTCCTTGGCAAATTCCACGATCAGGATGGCGTTTTTCGCGGCCAGACCGATCAGTGTAATCAGACCGATCTGGGCATAAACGTTATTGCTGAGTTTTGGCAGGAGGATCAGGGTCAGGATTGAGCCAAAGGCCCCGATAGGTACGGCAAAAAGTACAGAGAATGGAATCGACCAGCTTTCGTACAATGCGGCCAGGAAAAGGAACACGAATACCAGCGAGATCGCAAAGATCGACGCCTGCTGGCCTCCTGCCTTGATTTCCTCCCGGCTCAGGCCGGAAAATTCATATCCGTAACCGGCAGGCAGTGTGGCGGCCACTTCCTGCAATGCGGTAATTGCTTCACCACTACTGAATCCAGGTTTGGGTGTACCTGTTATTTCCACCGAACGGTATACGTTGTAATGGGAAATCACCGCGGGCGCTTCAATTATTTTTGTAGCGACCAGTGAACCCAGTGGCACCATGGCACCCTGGCTGTTGCGCACGTAAAACTTTTCAATATTCGACAATGATCCGCGGTACGCACTGTCTGCCTGGGACATCACTCGGAAGTTGCGACCATAAAGGTTGAAGTCATTGACATAACTGCTACCCAGGTAATTGGACAGCGTACCATATACTTCCGATACCGATACACCCAGTTTCTTTGCCTGTTCGCGGTCCACATCGAGCTGGTAGCTCGGCGTGCGCGCGTTGAAGAAAGTGAACGCCTGTCCGATCTCCGGACGCTGGTTGAGTTTGCCCAGGAAATCCTGTGCCACTTTCTCAAAGGTCTTGATATCGTCGGTACTGCCGGTCTGTTGCAATTCAAAAGTGAAACCCGCGGCTGCACCAAGACCCGGAATCGCCGGTGGTGCGATCGGGATAACCCTCGCTTCCCTGATATCCGCCGTGATCGCCCGGATCCGGTTGATCACTTCAGCCGCAGTATGTTCCTTCCCTTTGCGGTCGTCCCACGGTTTAAGGCTCACGAACATGGTTCCCACGTTGGCTTTGTTGGAGAAGCTGATGATGTTGAGGCCGGCGAGGCCACCCACTACCTTGACTTCTTCCATTTTCTGCACGCGCCCCATGATCTCTTTCAGCATCGCCACGCTCCGGGTGGTGGATGCGGCTTCCGGCATTTCATAGGTCACCAGTACACGGCCTTCATCTTCCGTCGGGATAAAGCCGGTTGGTTTGCTGCGGAACATGAAAAACAGTCCCACGAAAAGTGCCAGCATACCAGCTACCACAAATGGGGTACGGCGGATCCACGAACCCACGCCTTTTGTATAACCAAGGGTAAGCCGGTTGAACCATTTATTGAACCATACAAAAAATTTCTCAAGCAGGTTTTTCTTCGCACCTTCCGGTTTGGATGGTTTCAGCATGAGCATACAAAGCGCTGGTGTCAGCGAGAGTGCCACGAAGGCCGAGATCAGTACCGACACCGCGATGGTAATGGCGAACTGCTGGTAAAGCCGTCCCACGATGCCCGGTATAAACCCTACCGGCACAAATACCGCTGCAAGGATCAGGGCAATCGCGATAACAGGTCCGGAGATATCTTTCATTGCCTTTACAGTTGCCTGTTTGGGCGTCATCTTTTCATGGTCGATATTATGCTGCACGGCTTCCACCACCACGATGGCATCATCCACCACGATACCGATCGCGAGTACGAAAGCGAAGAGTGTGAGGGTGTTGATGGTAAACCCAAGCGGGCCAAAGAAGATGAAGGTACCAATCAGTGATACCGGGATCGCCAGTACGGGAATCAGCGTTGCGCGCCAGTTCTGGAGGAACAGGAAGACCACGATCACCACAAGAAGCAGCGCTTCCACCAGTGTATGAACCACCTCGTTGATGGATACTTCCACCACGGTAGCGGTTTCCAGCGGGATCAGGAAGTCCACATCTTTCGGGAACACCTTGCGCATGTTGGCCAGTGCATCCTGCACGCCCTGGTAGGTATCCAGCGCGTTGGCACCCGGTGCCAGGTATATCAGCACGAAGGCCGCAGGTTTACCGTTTACAAATGCGTTGGCCGTATAATCAAACTTGCCCAGTTCCACACGTGCCACATCCCGGAGGTACACGATACTTCCATCGGCGGGGCGCGCACGGACAATAATATTTTCAAACTGTGTCGGGGTCGACAGCCGGCTGTTGGTCAGGATGCTGTATTCGAAGGTCTGCATGTTCGGCTGCGGGTTACCACCCACTGTACCGGCTGCCACCTGGAGGTTCTGTTCCTGCAGTGCCGCGTTTACTTCCGCCGGTGTCATACCCAGTGCCGCGAGTTTTTCCGGGTTGAGCCAGATCCGCATACTGAAGTCATCCGAACGCGAGAAGATATCACCCACGCCTTTCACCCGCAGCAATGCATCCTTTACGTAGAGGTTGACATAGTTACCGATAAAGGTGGGGTTATGGGATCCTTCAGGTGAATAAAATGCCAGTGCCATCATGATACTCGGATTCCGTTTCCGCACGGTCAGTCCGAGTCGTTTTACCGCATCAGGCAGGCTTGGTTCCGCCACGCTCACCCGGTTCTGTACATCGAGGGTGGCGATATCGATATTGGTCCCTACTTCAAAGTTGACCGTAATGCTGCTTTGCCCTGAGCTGGTACTATTACTGCTCATGTAAGTCATACCCGGTGTACCGTTGATCTGGGTTTCGATCGCGGTAGTAGTGGTCTGTTCCACGGTCTGTGCATCCGCACCGGTAAAGTTACCCGTCACCGACACGGTGGGCGGTGAGATCTCCGGGTATTGCGCAATTGGAAGGTTCCTTAATGATATGACACCCACCAGCACGAGCACGATCGAAATGACGATGGCGGTAACGGGGCGTTTTATAAAAGTATCTGCTATCATTGCTTAAATCTGGGCGTTATTAATCGGGTCATCTGTTCCGGGGTATCCGGTATCCATTCACTTGCTTCCAGTCTTATTTTTTTGGCGCTGCGGCGGGTGCTGCCTGTGGCGCAGCGGTATTGACCACCGAACCTTCACGCAGGTTCTGCTGTCCCTGTGTCACGATCTTCTCCCCCGGTTTCAGGCCCTCCTTCACGATGATATTCGCGCCGATCGGTGTGCCCAGCTGGAGTTTACGTTGGGATACCTTGCTGCTGTCGCCGATCACGTACACAAAAAATTCACCCAGCTGTTCGGTCACTGCCTTATAAGGGATCATCACTGCCGCTGTGCTGGCCGTATTGAGCACACGCACCGAAGTGGTCATACCCGCCTTCAGCATATTTTTTTCATTGGGAAAACTGAGCCGCGTGCGGATGGTACCCGTCTGCGGATCCACGGCCCTGTCGATCAGGTTGACCCTGCCTGGCACCGGGTAGATATCAGTACCGAAAGCCAGTGTAAATGTGGAATCCCCCTTTTTCGCTGACTGCTGCAGCTGGGTGAACCGGTAAATTTCTTTCTGGTCAACGGCAAAGTCAACAGCGATCGGGTTATCGGTAGATACTACATTGAGCACTGTTTGTCCGGCCACTACCGAAGTCCCCTCGCGCACCTGGGAGATACCGATGGTACCGGTGAAGGGCGCATAAATTGTTGCGAAGCTGACATTGGCGCGTACTGCATTGGCAGCGGCCTTGGAGGCGGCAACCTGTTTTTCAGCGGCTGCCAGTGAAGCATCCGCATAGTCTACCTGCTGTTTGGCAATCGCATCCTGTTTATCCAGTTCATGGTAACGGTCTGCATCTTTTTTCGCACGCTCGAGTGCTGTTTCCTGCACCGCAATATTGGCGAGTGCCTGCTGGTAGTTCGCCGAATACAGCTGCGCATCGATGGAATAAAGTTTCTGTCCCTTCACCACTTTCTGGCCGTCCTTGAAATAGATGCCGGTAATATATCCGGTTACCTGCGGGCGGATTTCTGACTGGTTGAGGGCAACTACAGTTCCGGGGTATTCATCATGGTAAACGGCATCGGTCGACTTCACTTCTTCGGCCGTCACGGACACTGCCGGCGGTGGTCCCTGTTGCTGTGCTTTGTCCTTGTTGCCGCAGGCGGTGAATACAAGGGCCGCGAGTACCGGAACCATAATGGATTTAACTGACTTGAATGACATGTTGCTGTATTGTTGTTGTCTGATAATTTGTTGTTGGCTGCTTACTGTGCGCTGATATTACCCAGTGCCACCTGCACATCGATTTTGCTGGACAGCACGAGATAAAGTGCATTGAAATAATTGACCTGTGCGGTACGCAGGTCCGATTCCGCCACCACCACTTCGAGATAGGTGCGGATACCGCTTCGGTACTGCAGGTTGATCACATCGTACACTTCCTGCGCCAGCGCCATATTTTCCTTCAGTGCTTCATAGTTGGCGAGGCTGGATTTATAGCCGGCCAGTGCATTGTAATATTCCGAGTTGATACTGTTTTCCAGGCTCTCTATATCCAGCTCTGTACGTTTCAGCTGGAGTTTTGCCGCGTTGAGGTTGTATTTCCTTTTACCACCCTGGAAAATCGGGAGGCCGAGTGTGACACCGGCGTAGGATTGCGGGAAGGCCTGGGTGTACAATTTGGAAAAACGGTCATCGAGGAACTGGCGGATATAACCCCCATTGGCAGAGAATGTGGGCAGGTAACTCCACCGGTTGTACTGCACATTTGCCTCCTGCAGCCGGCGCTGGGTCTGCAATTGCTGGAATTCGATCCGTCGTGATTTATCCAGCCCCTGCAATGTGTCCACCGGGATTTCATTTTCCAGGGTTGCGCTGTCGTAGGAAATCACGAGTTGCTGCGATACCGGGTAGTCGATCAGCGATTTCAGGTACTCTGTTTTTGCCAGCAACGACTCCTGGTTGTTTTTCAGCAGTGCCCGGGCATTATTGAGTGCAATGGTCGCCCGTTTGTAGTCGGTCTTGTCAACGATTCCGGCATTGTATTGTGCCGTGGCATCTTTCAGGCTGCGTTCCAGCCGGGTAATATTGGTCAGGGATACATTGATCTGCTCTTTGGTTGCCAGCACATCATAAAAGGCTTTCGACACGTTGGCAATCACATTGATTTTTGTGTTAGTCACCTGTTGTTCTGCCTGGCGGCGCACATCGGTCCGCGTACGGCCCGCAAGAAGAAGGTCCCGGTTGAAAATATTCTGGGTGGCCAGCAACTGCAGGGCAGAGGTATTATTGACACCCAGCTGCACCGCGTTTCCCCCGATGATATTGGTCTGCACCTGGAAGTTGTGCTGGTAGAGGTAATTGAAATTGATCTGCGGGTACCAGTCGGCCAGCCGGCTCTTCACCTGCTGCTCGGTGATTTCCCTGTCGATGATGGACTGCCTCACAACGGGCTGGCGTTCCAGCGCATAGTTAATGATATTGGGCAGGGTCGCCTCGCTGAGGAGACTGTCTTTCTGCTGCGCCATGACCGCGAAAGGTCCGGTAATGAGCAGGGCGAGTACGAGGCCGGCATGACGGTAAACCCGTGCCGATGTTGAATTGAAAGCTAATGGCATAAAAATAATGCTGTTCAGGAATGGTAATGGCAGGGCAAATCGTCGGGGGTTATACGGGGTATAACAGATTCTTCAATAGAATGTTGGGAGGTGGGGTAAAAAATTCTAATGCAAAATTAAGGGATACAGGACGTTGTATATGACGCCTGCCCGGTATTTTACCAGCGGTGCGAAAAAAAAACAGCTCCGGTCCAGAGGACGGAGCTGTTTTTTTCTAAAAATTCCCACCGAATTTCTGCCGGGAGACCCGGCAGATCTGCTATTTTATCCGAGGTAAGCCTTGAGTGCGCTGCTGTACCTGGCTTTCTGTAAACGTTTGATTGCGCGTTCCTTGATCTGGCGGATTCTTTCCTTGGTGAGGTCATACTTCTGGCCGATCTGTTCGATGGTAACACCCTGTTCACCATCCAGGCCAAAGTAGGCATTTACGATTTCTGCCTCACGGGGGCTGAGCGATTTCAGTACACGACGGATTTCATTGCGCAACGAATCCTTCATTACATCGTCATCGGTATCGTCGCCACCCTCGAGCAGGTCACCCATCGCCACATCTTCTGCTTCGTGCACGGGTGCATCCAGTGAAGTGTGACGGGTATTGCTCTGGAAAATATTATTGATCTCTGTCTCACTCATTTCGAGCAATTCAGCCAGTTCTTCCGTTGATGGTTCACGTTCATGCTCCTGTTCGAAGGCCATGTACGCTTTATTCGCCTTGTTGTAGGTACCGATCTTGTTCTGTGGCAGCCGTACCAGGCGTCCCTGTTCTGCAAGGGCCTGGAGAATCGACTGACGGATCCACCATACTGCGTAAGAGATAAATTTAAAACCCTTTGTTTCATCGAAACGCTGGGCCGCTTTGATCAGGCCGAGGTTACCCTCGTTGATCAGGTCACTCAGGGACAGGCCCTGGTGCTGGTATTGTTTTGCCACAGATACCACGAAACGAAGGTTCGCCTGTACGAGTTTATCAAGGGCCTTCTGGTCGCCCATTTTGATCCGCTGTGCCAGTGTTGTTTCTTCTTCCGGGGTGATCATCGAAATCTTGGAGATTTCCTGCAGATACTTTTCAACCGCCTGGGAGTCTCTGTTGGTGATCTGGGTAGCAATTTTGAGCTGCCTCATAATGAATCAGGGTGTTTAGAATTCGAGTAATAGACAGTCTTAACTTGCCAGGTATTGCAATGGGGAAGTAAATTAGAACCGTCCAAGTCCATTGGCAAAAATAAGTCACAAATCCGGATTCTCATAGGGATTGTTGATATTTCTTGTGTGATGGACACGAAGTTACGCCCGGTTCAAACCGCCTTATCCCCTGGAAGCCTTACCTGTCAGATATTCCAGCCAGTTATAATAACAGCGGCGGGGGATAAAAGTTCTGTCCCGCCTGGCGGATCCGCGGTTTTCAGGACCCCGATCCCTACTTGAGTTTCACTCCGGCGGGCACAACCTGCTTTGGGTTCTTCTTTTTCAGCACAAACCAGAGTACCAGACCGGCCAGGAACAGCAGGGCCGAGATGATTTCCGCCTGGGTAGCCGTGATGCCCAGGAAAACCTGCTTTTCGTTGACCCGGATTTTTTCGATAAAAAAGCGTTCGAGTCCGTTCAGCATCAGGTAGAGCGCAAACAGCCGCCCGGGAATCCGGATCTTTTTGCGCACAGCCCAGAGGATCAGGAACAGGATAAAACAACCCACGATTTCATAAAGCGGGGTTGGCCAGTGACCGACCCTCAATTCGTTGCAGTACTTGCCAACACAACCTGCAATCGGTTCGCCCGATTCATTTACGTTGTGCGGGTAAGTGTAGGACCATGCCCAGTCAGGTAACCAGCTGTAGGGGTTTGGCCGGGGGTTTTCAACACCCCAGTCCCCGTCACCCGATACCTGGCAGCCGATACGGCCGAGACTATAGGCGAGCATCATGGTGGTGGCCAGTGAATCATTGAGGTGCCAGAAGCCAATTTTATGTTTGCGGGCATACACCCAGATAGCAATTGCTGCGCAGATCAGCCCACCGTAAAAGGTAAGACCGGCCGGCGATAACAGGAAGTCAGAGGGTTTCTGGAGAAACTTGCTCCAGTTTTCGAATATATCAAACATTTTTGCACCCAGCAGGCCAAACACCAGCGCAATGATGGTGATCTCCCCTACCCGGTCATGTGGCCAGATCCGGATGGTCCGTTTTTCCGGCGCCGGCAGTTTCTGTTTGTTTTTTTCATACCATTTCAGACCGGCAAATACAAGTCCTACCAGTATCCCCGCCGGCCAGCTGCCGATAGTGGAAAAGATAAAAGCCTGCGGGTCTTCCGTGGCTGAACTGTCCATCACAAACAGCGCGATGATTTTATATCCGAGCAGGAAACCTAGCAGGAAATTGAGCAGGATCTCGCCGGCAGTTGCGGGATGCCCGACAGTGACCTGGATCTCTGTTGGCTGAAGCAAACCTTCCTTACCCTTGCGACGGAGTTCCGCAGCAAGTACCAGCGCACAGACGATAAATGCTATGGCAACAAAGAATCCGAATGAATTGACAAAACGCAGGAAGGACCACTCTACACCAAACAGGTCTTTAAAGGCAAAGTAAAGGTTGGGATACATGGAACAGTGGTTAATGTTAAGCTGGCGAATATACAATGGAAATGCAACCTACCGCAAATAAAAGTGCCTTTCCGCTAAGAAAGGCACCACTCAATTAATCACTGTGGATCAGGCACAATGCTCTTCAAAAGCACCGATCAGGTTGTGCGCGATCATCTGTGCAGGACGGCCCTCAATCATATGACGCTCGATAAAATGCACCAGCTGGCCATTCTTGAACAGCGCTATCGCCGGGGATGAAGGAGGATAAGGAAGCAGGTGCTCGCGAAGGGTTTGCACCGCAGCCACATCAAAACCAGCAAAGCTGGTGGTAAGGAAGTCAGGCTTGTGCTGCGCATTGGCAACCGCCATCAGCACTCCCGGACGCGCGCTGCCGGCCGAACAACCACAAACTGAATTGATCATCACCAGTGTTGTACCGTCTTTCTTCAGCTGGTCATCCACTTCAGAGGAAGTCACCATTTCAGTAAAACCGTTATCTGTCAGTTCCTCTTTCATCGGAACTACAATGTCTGCAGGATACATAGTCTGTAAATATTTAGTAGTTATGGAA
>SEAD01000302.1 GCA_004173355.1 Chitinophagaceae bacterium
GCTATGATGTACAAATACCGGTTCGTTTTTTATGCCTTTCTCATCCTGATGTTTGGCGTGTCTTTCAGCATTATCTACCTGTCATTGGCCGGTCCGGAGGATGACTTCGGTTATGATTCCAAGACCACGGAACTCAACGGTGTTTTTACGGTTTACGACGGGAAGGTCTATGCGATGGTTCCCAGTAACGGTAATTATGAAGTAGAGGGTGCAGATCCTGCGACTTTCAAAGTGCTGAAGGACAGCTATGCAGACCAGCAGATTGGCTATGACAACCGCTTTGTTTATGCCGGCAACCTGATTCTGAAAGGCCTGAATCCGGCTAAACTGACCGTCCTCGGCAACAATTACTATACAGACGGCACCGTGACCTATTACTGTGCCCGTAATTCTGATAACAACCTCTCCCTCAGCGGTCTCGGGTATATCTTACAGCTTGCAGGGCAGAGCCTCGGCCTCGCAGGCAAACCGCAGAACTACTGGTATCCTTTTGCAGAACTGCCCAAAGGCCAGACTTACCAGTCCAGACCAGGCTTTGCTACTGCTGTCAGTGCAGATAAAGCTTTTTTCAAAGGCGTAGAGCTTCCGGGCGCTGATCCCAGATCCATCCGGCCGATTCCTAAAAAATACTGGGACGGCGATGTCCGCGAGAGTGAGGATTACCGCACCGACGGCAGCAAAGTCTATTATAAAAATGACCTGATGCCTTTGGCATATAATCCCACCCTTCATGAGATGACTGTGGAGGCCGATGTGCCTTCCAGAGAAGCTTATCTGATTGATGACCAGAAAGGAATGGTGTATGTAGACGGCCACGCCTTTGAGGAAGACAAAGCCCCGTACCGCCTGATTGGTACCAGCCTGAAGCACGCCAACCAGGCCTTGTTTATTGCTAAGGACGGCCTGTATTTTTATAATAAAGATTCAGAAAAGATAGAGAAAGCGGCTGACAATCCTTTTCCAGACAACCGTTATCAGGAGATAGCGCCTGATGTCTTCTCCAGCGGCAACAAGATCTATTACCTGCTGGCTTCCGAACACTGGGGCAGAAAGACCGGGTTGCAAAGCAGGAAAACACATCTTATGATGCTGGATGGCGTGCAGGCCTCCGGACTGAAGAAAATCAGTGGTGAGAACCTTCGGGATGGCGGCGTATGGCAGTATGGCGGGCGTCATTTCTTTTTTGATGATCTCGGCAGTTCGCAGCTGATGCCGTCTGCCGTTTATGAGATCAAAGATGCGGCTACCGTACAATCACTGTTGGGTTCCGGGGAAATGCGGACCGATGATTTCCGGAATCTGGAGACTTCGGAAAAACTGTCAGCTCCTGAAAGTACAGAAATTGCAAAAGCCGTCACGCCGTATGGCAGCGACTGGTCTAATGCCTATTACCTTATTTTCGGGGGTGTGGCTCTGGCATTCCTGATTGCATTTCTGATGCGGAATGTAAAGGCAGACCCGTACATCATCAAAGACGGGCATCTGATTGTCAGTAATCTCCTGTTTACCAAATACAGAATTGCGGATATTGACCGGATTATCTTCCGGACCGAGAAAAACTATAAAGGCGGCGGCTATGGCGGCAGAATGCAGATTGTGATGAAGGATGGCAAGCGCAGCAGAAACCTGACATTCTCTACCCTCGTGACCCTGCTGCCGGAATCTGAGCAGAAGGTGATTGCCTACATCCATGCGCTGCAGGATCAGCTCAACAAAGAGGGCATCAACAGTGTGCTGGCCAATTGAAACGATCAGAGGA
The DNA here is from genome assembly GCA_004173355.1 of Chitinophagaceae bacterium. Lineage (GTDB taxonomy): Bacteria > Bacteroidota > Bacteroidia > Chitinophagales > Chitinophagaceae > JBEVJC01. The sequence continues at coordinate 1,760 of SEAD01000302.1, forward strand.
TTTAC
>SEAD01000303.1 GCA_004173355.1 Chitinophagaceae bacterium
GCTGGGGGTTTTGTGCCTGGCAGCGGTGCGGGGGCAATGGTGCTTGAATCCTTGGAAAGTGCCTTGGCCAGAAATGCGAGGATCTATGCAGAGGTGGTTGGGGGTAACCTCAATTCCGGCGGCCAGCGTGGGCAGGGCACCATGACCGCACCAAACCCTTTGGCGGTCCAGCGCTGCATCCGTTCGGCAATAGCAAGTGCAGGCCTTCACGCCAGGGATATAGAGGTGATCAATGGGCACTTGACCGCAACCTCAAAAGATGCGTTGGAGATCCAGAACTGGAGCATCGCTTTAGGACGCTCGGGAACAGATTTTCCCTATATCAATTCAGTTAAGGGGATGATAGGGCATTGCCTGGGTGCTGCTGGTAGTATAGAGTGCGTGGCATCCGTGCTTCAGCTCTATGAAGGTTTTATCTTTCCGAACCTGAATTGCGGCGACCTTCATCCAGAGATTACCGATCTGGTGGACCAGGGCCGGATACCACGGCAACTGGTCAGACAGCAATTCAATATAATAGCTAAGGCAAGTTTTGGCTTTGGAGATGTAAATGCCTGTGTCATATTCAAAAAATATAAAAATGGATAAAAATCAAATAATGGAGCAATTGAAAGTTCTCATCGCTCCCTACACCGAAGAACAGTTGGCGCTTGCCGAACTCGAGGAGAACACCGATTTTATAACCGACCTGAAAATCAATTCTGCCAATCTGGTGGATATCGTACTGGATGTGGAAGAAAAGTTCGGTATTGTGATCGATAACGATTCTATGGCAAGAATGCTGACCGTTAAGGCCACTATTGAGATCATAGGGATTAAGCTTGCGGAGAATGCTGGGAAATGATGTCATTGACCGTAGTCTAGCTGCCCGGCAGAGCAATTGGAGACGTAAGGGTTACCTGGACAAGATTTTCAGCCCTGCAGAACAGCTTGAGGTCAATAGGACTGATGACCAAGATCTTGTAGTGTGGCTGATCTGGAGCATGAAAGAGGCTGCCTATAAGATTGTAAACCGTACCATGGGCAAACGATTTTTTGATCCACTGGCCTTGGTATGCGATTTTGATATGGGCCAAGGCATAGCTAGCGGAACAGTAAGCTTTCAACAGAGGGTCTTTGCCACCTCTACCGAGATCGGGCCAGATTTTATCCACACCATTGCGCTGGGGGATGGTCTGGCCTTTTCGGATGTTGAAGTTGTCCATAGCGCCAACCAGGCTGGCTATCTACAGCGGTTCAACTTGGAGAACCCCGCCATCAGGTTGCAAAAAAACAGGGAACTGCTGCCCGAGATTTATCACCATGGAAGAAAATCGGCCACGATGGCCAGCATCAGCCATCATGGAAGCAGGTTGTGCGTGGCTTTTTTAAGGAACTGAAGGTTGTCTGCTGCAGATCTGAACTGTCCATAAGGACATTTTAGCTATATTTGGCCATGAGAAATCCAGTTGCACTGCTGCTTTGCCTATCCTGCGCCGCCGTAGCCTTTTTGGTGTTGGGGCCGAACTATTTCGCCCTGTACCAATTGCTGCCCATAGCTGTTTTTTATGTTTTCCAGCTCACGGTATTCAGCAAGGTCAGGGGAACAGCTTCGCTGGTGTGCCATGTTCTGGCAGTACTGATCCTGCTTATATTCCCGATGTTGGCGCAGCTCAGCTGGCATTTTGACCTCGATGGGCTGGCTACAAATTCTTCTACCAGTGGATTGCTGTTTGTCTGGCTGCCGATCTATGCCCTGCTTCCGGGAATTGTTCCCTGTGTGGT